>PHDM01000074.1:0-16979 GCA_002840985.1 Bacteroidetes bacterium HGW-Bacteroidetes-17 | reverse complement strand
GAAATTGAAAAATTTTGACGCCGCCATTAAAGATCTTTCGAAATATTTAAACTTGGGAATAGCCAATGAACAGGAGCAAAGAGAGGCTGAACAATTAAAATTAATTGCGGAATTTAGAATAAACGCCTATCAAAACCCTGTTCAATTTAAGCCTGAAAACCTTGGTCAAAAGGTGAATAGCTCAAACGATGAATATGTGAACTCATTAAGTACAGATGAACAATCAATGTATCTGACCATTAAAAGTAAAGTTGTTGATGAGATTCAGAACGCTCCGGCTTACGTCGAAAAGATTTATCAAACCCAACTGGATAGCCTGAATTGGGCCGATCCGAAAATTGTAATATTTGGGGATCAAATCATTGATGGGGCAGGAGGGGCATCGGTCTCACCTAATAATCGTTATTTGTTTTTTACTGCTTGTAACAAGGAAGATAGCAAGGGCGGCTGTGATTTGTATTATTCCAAAATTATTGACGGGAAACCAAGTGATGCAAAAAATCTGGGTTCAGTTGTTAATTCAGGAAGTTGGGATTCTCAACCTTGTTTTTCATCCGATGGTAAAAGTTTGTTTTTTGCGAGCAAACGTCCCGGTGGGTATGGTGGAGCAGATATATGGATTTCCGAACTGGATAAAAACGGAAATTTCACAAATCCTCAAAATGCCGGTTCTATAATAAATACCTCAGGCGATGAGATGGCTCCATTGATCCATTATGATGCCACCACGCTCTTTTTTTCGTCGAACGGCCTTATTGGGATGGGAGGGTATGATTTATTCGTGAGTAAATATTCAGCCGATGGAAATTGGAGTGAGCCTGAAAATCTGGGCTATCCCGTGAATACCGATCGGGATGAAATGAACCTGATCGTGGCTCCCGACGGATTAGCAGCCTACATTTCTTCCGATCAACCGAATGGATTTGGAGGCTTTGATATTTATAAATTTGGCTTGAATGAAGCCGTTCGGCCCAATCCTGTAACTTATGTCAAAGGGCTTGTTTATGATGCTGAAACCGGGGAGAAGTTAAATGCAATGGTCGAGTTGGTGAGGCCGGAAACAGGTGAACTGTTCACCCGTTCTGAATCCGAATTGGAGACCGGGGCCTTTTTGGTTGCTTTACCAATGGATCAGATGATATCATTAAATGTGGACAAAAAGGGCTACTTATTTTATTCTGATCATTTTAATACTAATTCAAAAAGCAGTAAAGCCGATCCTGTTGAAATTCAAATCCCGCTCAAAAAATTGAAACCCGGCGAAATCATGGTTTTGAATAACATCTTTTTTGAGACCAATCAATTTGAATTGATGGAAAGCTCGTTTCCTGAGTTGAACAAATTGGTGGCATTTTTAAATGAAAACCCATCCATAAGAATCGAAATTTCGGGGCATACCGATACCATCGGAACCATAGACTATAATAATGAACTTTCTGAAAAAAGAGCCAAAGCGGTTTATGATTACTTGATCAGTAGAGGTTTTGAACCCTTAAGGATGAAATATAAAGGTTTTGGTTTTACTAAGCCAGTTGATACAAATGATACTGAATCAGGAAGATCAAAAAATAGGCGTACTGAAATCAAAATTTTATAGCAGGGAAGGAAATCAAGGTTTATTGGCATAAAAAAAGAGCCAATTGCTTTTAGGTAAAACAATTGGCTCTGGATTCAATAGAATCAGGGTCTTTTAAAAGTTTTCAATGTTGAGTTGCCCAACTTTTTCATTCGTGCTTTTAAATATGGTCATATCTCCTGTTGAAGTAGCCATCACATAAACATTTTTTGCACTTACTGAATAACTATTTCCGCTATAAGTGATTTCAAATACTCGCCATGTATCACCACTTCCTGTAAAAGTAGGAGGATTAAAGGTTTGAACTAGCCCATTTGAATCGTATAACTCAACTTTGGCCGGAGATGTTTTTATCGCATTTCCTGCAGTGGTTTCATATTTATTACTGTAATTATGAACAGAAAAACGATACATACCATCATAATGACCAGAAATAGTAGTTGTTTCAGGCCCTTCGCTTGAGGTGTCATCAACATCGAGGCTGACGTTTTGATTTGGGTTTTTATATGAATAATACATATGGAATCTTCCACCGCTGCCATCCGGTCCCGTTAAATGACTATCCAGATCGCTGGGAGCTAAACCCCAGGTTAGAACAATACGCAGATTTCCGGCTTCAGGCGCATCAACCAGTGTAACAGGATCGAGCGTGTTTGTTCCGGATACTATGACGATGCCCGTAATTATCCTCTGGAAAAAACCATTAGATACAACAAAGCAGATGTAAGTTCCGGCTACTGCATTTGTCAAAGTGAAATTACCATTTCCGTCAGTAGTAACTGTATAATCTGCATTGTTAAAATCAGTAGCAGTTAAGTTACGGGTGAAATAGAGGGTAGCATTAGCGAGGCCAAGTCCGGTTTGTGAGTTAATAACAACTCCCGTTAAGTTAGCATCTCCGACATTTTCATCTGCACTATCTTTTTTACAGGAATAAAAGCTCATAGATACTCCAATAAACAATATGATGCTTATCAGTAATAGGTTTTTTTTCATAAGTGGTGGTTTTAAGTGTTAATTATTAGGTTTTTGGCTGTTCAGTCATAAAATTAATATTTTTTCATCATATTCAAAATAATTTATTTGCTATTATTCATCTATTTTCCTTTTATGTTGTGATTTTTCGACGGAAGGATTGTTAATTAATTTTTCTTATACCTTGTGATATTTGTATTGTAAAACTTTCTAAATTTATCATACTTAAAAATGAATGGGATCTCTTGATAGATTAAATCATAACATCTTGATAACCTATTTTCAGCGAAGTTGGATGGTTAAAATTTTATTATCATCATTTTTTATGCATAATTAAATCTTGAATCTATTTTAATTGAAAATCAAAAACCTTAAATTTATTGTTAAAAAACTAAAACCAAAAGATTATGAAAAATTTATTAAAAGTGTTTATCTGTTTAATCGTATTATTCACAGTTACTGAGGCTAATGCGCAAAAAAAAGTAGGTGGTGGTGTGTGGTATGCTACTGATATGGAAAATGTCGGGATCAGTATTAATGGTGCCTATTTCTTTAGCGACAATTTTAGTGTCGCTCCTTCGTTTACTTATTTTCTTGAGAAAAACAACGTAAATTGGTCAATGCTGGATTTAGATGTTAACTATTCTTTTACAGAATTGGATTTCGGTATGCTTTATGCAATCGGAGGTTTAAACCTGACTTTCTATAGCATGGATCTGGGTGCTTGGGGTGATGTTTCAGGAACAAATACAAGTTTCAATGCCGGTATAGGTCTGGGTATGCCGCTAGGCGATAATATGACCTTATGCCCTGAAGTACGTTATACTTTTGGTGACGGAGATTTTCTTCGTATTGGAGTGAAGCTCTTAATAGAGATTTAGTAATAAGGAGAGGGAAGATTTAATCTTCCCTTTTTTTGTCTTTCCCTATTAAATTTGCATAAATAACATATCGATTCATTTTAGTAAATTGCAGTTATCCGTTCCGAATCATTTTTTTCTAAGACTGTTAATTAATCGTTAAATCTTCCCGTCAGGTTGAAATGGACATTTCTATATGTACATTTGTATTTCTGTTAAATTATTTACGTAATGAAATACCTGTTTGCAATTCTTATAGGCTTAATTGTTTTACAATCATGCACTTCAAATTCATCTTCTGATAAGGCTGTAAGTATTTCTGTTCTTAATTTTGATGAACTGGAGCCTTATTTACATCTGGAGAATGACACGACTTATATTGTAAATTTCTGGGCTACCTGGTGCAAACCATGCGTTCATGAACTTCCCGATTTTGAGCAATTGGCTGCCGACTATAAAAATGAGAAAGTAAAATTTTTACTGGTAAGTTTGGATTTCCCGCAACAACTAGAAACACAGGTTGTCCCATTTATCAAAGAACACAAGCTTAAATCGGAAGTCGTGCTCCTTTTTGATACCAACGCGAATGTTTGGATCAATAAGGTTTCGGAAGAATGGTCCGGCTCCATTCCGGCTACTTTGGTGTATAATAAAAACATTAGAACATTTCATGAGGGTGCGTACTCTTATGATGAATTAAAATCAATTATTGAACTAAATAAACTATAAACACATGAAAAAAACAATCATTTTCATTTTCGCACTCGTTTTGAGTACTGCTGCATTTGCCGATGGATTAAAAGTTGGCGATAAAGCTTCCAATTTCACATTAAAAGACGTTGAAGGTAAGATGGTGTCGCTAAGTGATTATAATAGTGCCAAAGGGGTTATTCTAACATTTACCTGCAATGTCTGTCCATACGCCATTGCCTATCAGGATCGTCTTATCGCGATTGATAAAAAATATAAAGAGTTAGGATATCCTGTTGTCGCGATCAATCCGAATGATCCTGAAGTGCAGCCCGGCGATTCATATGAAGCAATGCATGTAAGGGCACATGAAAAAGGATATACCTTTCCTTATCTGTTCGACGAAGGACAAGCGGTTTATCCGGCATATGGAGCAACCCGTACGCCTCATGTTTTTCTATTGGAAAACAAAGGTGGCGAGTTTGTAGTTCGCTATATAGGTGCCATCGATGATAATTACGCTGATGCAACAGCAGTTAAAGAAACTTATCTTGAAGACGCAATTAGTGCACTATTGGCAGGAAAAACGCCCTTAACTGCCGAAACAAAAGCCATTGGCTGTAGTATCAAGACTAAGTAGTCAGGTTAAGTTAGGTTAATAATTACAGGCCCTTCAGAAATGGAGGGCTTTTTAGCGTTCGGGTGAAATGATTCTTGCAGACTTATTTAATAAATATAATTCCCCTGTGCTTGCTCCGGTAGAAAAGATTAAGGGCTATCCTTGGGGGTTAATACCATTTAATTTCAATCAGCACCGGAAAGTGGTCGGAAATGCAAAGATGATTGATTCGCCGGTCGTCGATATGACGGTAACTGTAAATTTCTAAATTTTTGGTAAAAATGTAATCGATTCTGTTATCTGATGCCAGTGTAGGATTAAAGCCGTTAAAAGTGCTTAAAGGACCGTAAAATTCCTTTTCGGCAATTTCAAATCCGTAATCCAACGCTTTTCGCAAAATCATGATGGGTTCGGAGGTAGGTTCAGCGTTTAAATCTCCCATCACAACCAATTTTTCCTTCGTTAATCCATAGGCCGCAATTTTTTGTAGAATCAATTCGGCCGACTTTTTTCGGGCCTCTGTGCCAATATGGTCAAAATGGGTGTTAAAGATATGAATGGTATGGTTCGTGGTTTTATTTTTGAATTTTCCATAGGTACAAATCCGTTCCATCGAAGCATCCCAACCAACCGAAATGATATCGGGATGTTCAGAAAGCCAAAAGGTTTCCTGGGCAATCAGGCTAAATTTTGTGGTATCATAATAAATGGCACTAAATTCTCCTTTTTGATCCCCGTCATCGCGGCCAACGCCAATATAGTCATAGTTAGCGCAATGCTGCTGTATAAATGCTACCTGATGGTACAATCCTTCCTGTATGCCCAGAAAATCGGGATGATAATAGGTAATTAACCCTACCACTTCATTTTTTCTGAATTCCCACGAATTTTCATGGTCGTTCGGGTTGTCATATCTGATATTAAAGGTCATGATACCGGTAGTTTGCCCGTATATTTGAAAACTCCCCAATAAGATCATTGATCCTAAAATGCCGCGTATTATTTTTTTCATTGTTTTAGCTGATGTTGATGACCACTTTCCCACTTGAGTGTCCCTGACTTAAATAGTTCATTGCTTCTGCAGCTTGGTCCAGCGTGTACCTGCGTTCGATGATGGGTTTGATTTTGCCGTTTTCAAGCAGGTTGGCCAGCAGTTCCAAATCTTCCTTCGTCGATTTTGCCGCCACCGACCGCATTTTTTTCGATCCGAAAGAAAATACCCGGCCAAAAAGCAGTGATTTGGCAATCTGCGACAGGGAACCACCAACCATGACATAAATCCCACCGGGAGCCAGACATTTCCGGTAGCTTAAAAGAGGGTAATTTCCATTGATACCTAAAATCAGGTGATAATGTTTGCCGCTTTTCGCGAAATTTTCTTTGCTGTAGTCGATCACAAGATCGGCACCCAGCGAATAGGATTGTTGCACGTTTTTTGAACTGCATACGCCCGTAACTTCGCTTTCAAAATATTTGGCCAGTTGAATGGCGAATGATCCTACTCCGCCGGCGCAACCCACGATTAAAACTTTTTGGCCCTTTTTGATCCTGCCTTTATTACGCAGTGCCTGAAGCGCTGTCGTTGCGGCCATAGGTAAAGTAGAAGCTTCTTCGAATGAAATGCTTGCGGGTTTGATGATGACTGCTTTTTCGGGAACGGCGACGTATTCGGCTAAACCTCCGAAACCAAAGCCTGCAAGGTCGCCCATGACTTCATCGCCCGGTTTAAACCGGGTGACGTTCGTGCCGACCGATTCGACACAACCCGCAATATCGGCTCCAAAAATTTTGTTTTTAGGGATGAGCCCCATTTTCATGGAACGGTAATCGGCTGCATTTAACGAAACGGCCTTTATTTTGATTAAAACTTCGCTGTCCTTTACTACTGGTTTTTCGATCTCAGCATAACTCAATTTCACGGGAGTGGCTTTTTTATTATATAGTACAGCTTTCATTTGGTTCATGTTTTAGCAATTTAGGTTCAGTTACTGTGAGTCCGCTCTAGCGAAGCAAGTGCTTTAAATTATCATATTATCCACCATTAACCAAATTGCGATTAGTTATATCTATAATCCGTCAAAAAAATATTCTTCGTTTTCAGTTATTTGTTCCTCCTCATAATCTAGAATAAATTTTTTACAACATTCAAAATCCCAACATTTATTATCTTCATGGTGAGCAATTAATATAGTTGTTTTATCAAAAAATTTGTTACTATTTAGGATTAAATTTTTGTCATCATTTAAAACATAAATGCCTTTCAAATCCCATTTATATTCATTATCTTCTTTATCTTTTAAAAAATCTAATTCTTTTATAAGAGAACTATTTTTTGTTAATAGAAGGTCTTTAATAAAAAACACCCGACTAACAACTATTAAAATCATATTAGCAGCAAACAACATTGATTCCAGCTTAAATTTTGGATCTACCAATTTAGCTATTTCTGGACCGACAATGCCACTTAATTCTATATTTGGGTCTGATAAGTTAAAGGTCTTAAGTATTTTATTATTTTGGTTAATCAATAGAATAAATGAAGTATTAAAGGATAAACTTTTACGGATATCTAAAAATTTAATGCTCTTATTAGAATTAAAATCTGAATAAGCACTTTCATAAAAAGTAACAAAATCTTTAATTATAGGATATATAATTGCCTTTCTAAATGATTTGTAATCAATATCATAACAAAGACTAAATATAAGCCTAAATTTCTCTACTCGGTTACTCTTGCTCATTTTTTGCAATATATCAACCTGTTTATCTTTTGTGTCACGACAAATAAACTCTGCCGCAAAGTATTCTTGAAAAGATTTATGCGCCCATCTATAAGTAAGACCCTCTCTATTAAATAAAGGTACCGATTTGACAATGTCATCAATGAAATCAGAAGATTTAAATTTAATATTTGGTAAACGCTTTGAGATTTCATCAAGATATTTTGAGAATGTTGCATAATTATACTCTAAACTATCAACCCGAAGTGTATAAAAACTTAATTCTCTAAGTATTTGAAAAAAATCAGAAAGTGATAATTTTGTTTTTTTATCTCTTATATAACTATCACCTTTAGTTAGATCATGAGATTGAAAGAGAGCTTCAAATACCTCATAGTAAAATTCCTGTAGCTTTATAGGGATAGTTTCTCTATAATCAAATTTTTTGTATAATAAAGATACAAGTAAAGGGCTTTGTAAAAAATCACGAATATTTGATAATTGTTTTTCTTTAATTTTTGTGATCAGACGAATTGCTTTCTCCCTATTTTCTCCAATTTTTCTTATTAAATCAAATGCCTCATCAACCTGAAGCTTTTTTATATTAAATTCCTGAAAATCACTAAATGCATTTAAGGCTGTCTCTGGCCTTGAAGTCATTATATAAAGATTATTTGTAGCTTTTGATATGAAGGATTGAATATCCGAAGTAACATCACTTCTATTTTCATCTGAGATTTCATCATAACCATCAAAGAAGAAAATGAAGTTTCCTTGCACAATAAGTTTGTTTATTATATTAACATCAATGTTCTCATCTATGGGCTTTAACTCATTAATAATAGCATCTACTATTGTTTTATTATTTTTTAATTTTCTTAATTCGATAAAAACAGGTATGCCTTTTCTTTGTTTTAATGCTGATAGATAAAGCCATTTCATAATTGTAGATTTCCCCATTCCGCCATTATCTACAATTAATACTTTTTTAAATGAAGGAATTAAATTTTCTTCATATTTAAAAGTATTGTAATACTTGTTTTCTTCGGAGATATTGTCTTTTTTACAAATTAAAGTTAAAGGATAATAAAAGTCTTCTAATTTTTTTTGTTGATTACCAAAAATTAATGTTTTTGATGATGAATAATTATTTAATGAGCGTTCTAAATATTCTTTAAAACGGAATTTAAAATCTTTATACTCCCTTGTTGTTTCTGAGTAAAGTTTTTTTAATGTAGGTTCAAGATAAGTCTTAATGATGTATTCTAATAGAGAATTATCTGTTACCGTAAGTACTCTGAAGAAATTTTTTAGAAGATGGTCATAATCAAATAAATATTGAGTTAAATCTGCCGGTATTATATATCTAATTTTAATTTTTTTATAAATATTATGTAATTCATCTTCAATTTGATTTAAAGTAACATTTTTGAAAGAAGTATAAGAATTTAGTACATCTTCTATGTATTTATTTAGATTCGGCTCTAGAAAAATTTTATTATTGAAATCATTCAATAATTCAATAGTGGTACCTGCTAATCCTTTTGAAACGGCTAAAAAATAGGTATAATTATCTAAATCAGGTATTAGTGTTTTATTAAGAATTGCATGAATCGAAAATTTAGTGATTTCCTTAATTGCTTCAACTTTTGTTATGTTTTTATTTATTTGTTTACACTGTATTAAGCCTACATTTTTATCTAATAGATAGAGCTCACAATCACGGCCTTTTTCTCCAACACCTTGCATTAATGATACATTATCAAATAGCCCGATAATTGAATTATCCTTGTATTCAATTCGAGCTTTAAAGATTTGGTATAACAAAATTTCAAAAGCTCTATCATTAAGTTCCGTATAAGGTAAATTTAAACCACTATGTGCAGTTGGTTTTACATAGCTTAGCAAATTTTCTTTTATCTCACTATCTCTTATAATTGTCATGACATTTATAATTTTAATTCTTGGCAACGTGTTTATTTGTAATTGTTTAAAACGCGATATATCCCATCTTGGATTTTATTGGGCAGGTTTAATGTCCTTATATATTTTTTTGATGCGTTAAACCCGATCAAAATTTCAATGTTTTGCAGGCGAAAATCTTTAATCAACAAAAGCCATTACCGGAACGGAAAGATTTTCAAGAACTAAATGTAGGAAAAAATGTTGAATGTAGAATGTAGAATGTTGATTCTTGCATCTATAAACTAGAAAATTGAAACCGGAAACCAGAAACCACCTGCCTGCCACGGCTGGGAAACCAGAATTATAATGGCAACCCAAATTATTCAGTACTCATTTAACATTCATCAATTTACCGTTAATATTCCTCTTAAGCGAATGTCGTTCGAGGAAGCACCGATCATGATCCTGAATTCGCCCGGTTCAACGATGCGGTTCAGGTTTAGGTCAAGCATGGTGAGCAATTCGGGGCCGATTTCAAAAGTCAGTTCCTTTGTTTCTCCTTTTTTCAGGTGGATCCGTTGAAAGCCTTTTAGTTCCAATACCGGCCGTGCAACCGATGCAAACAGATCTTTGATATATAATTGAACCACTTCGTCGCCATCGCAGTCTCCTTTATTGGTCACTTTAAAATAAATAGTGGTACTTTCGTTTATATTGATCTGCGGCTCATCAATGCTCAAATCATGATATTCAAACCGCGTATAGCTCAACCCATAACCGAACGGGAACAAGGGCTTTCCGCTAAGGTTTAAATAATCATCGCCCCTTCCGGTAGGCTTATGGTTGTAATAAAGCGGCAATTGTGATTCATGAACCGGAAAAGTGATGGGCAATCGTCCGGCAGGATTGTAATCGCCGAATAAAACATCGGCCACTGCATCACCACCTTCATCTCCTGGATACCAAACATCGATGATCGATGGCACCCGGTCGATCCAGTTATTCATGGTTATGGCACTGCCTCCAACCAAAACAACTACCACAGGTTTTCCGGTAGCTGCTATTTTTTTAATCAACTCCTCCTGATGTCCGGGTAAGGAAAGGTATGCACGGTCCCTGAATTCGCCTTCTTCAATACCGGCTACCACAATGACCAACTCACTTTTCATGGCCATAGCAATGGCATCCCCGATTTCTTTTTCACGAGTATTTTTCACCCCGATGTTCCATATCAGTTTAAGCTTTACATTACCTGTGGTTTCATAAAATTCAACCTTGATATCATACTCCTTGCCTTTTTCAACATGGTATTTTTTTGTAAGTGTCCGAAAAGATTGCTTTTTCCAGTTGTCGATAATTAATTGATCATCAAGATACAAGCGGTATCCGTCGTCGCCTTCTAATCCGATTTCAAAATCGCCGGTTTCGGGGGCCACAAGTTTCCCCGTCCATCTGGCAGCAAACCAGTCGAAATTTATTTTTTCCTGATCGGGTGAAAACAAGGTCCATTGAAAGTTAATTTGCGGGTCAACGCGGGTCAATGCGGGAGCTCCTTCCAGTGTTGTGTTATTAAAATATTCTCCTTTGAGTCCGGATATTTTTTTGTTATCCTGATAAAAAAAGAAGTTTTCATTTGGTATGGCAACATATGAAATTGATTCTCTGCCACAAGCAGGAGCATAATTAATGCTGCAGGTTTTACCTACCTTATTTTCAATTCCTTGTAAAATATTTACAGGTTTATTCCCCGGTCCCGAATAACCACCCAACCGGGCTTCAACGGCATCCATTCCGATCACTGCCAACGACTTGATGTTTTTGTTCAGTGGAAGTGTATTTCGCTCATTTTTTAGCAATACAACTGATTTAAGGGATGCTTTCTTTGCTAATTCACGATGAGATGCGGAAGCATTCCAGTGTTCTGCTTCATCCGCAGCCACATATGGATTTTCGAACAGGCCCAGTTTGAACTTGGCCCGAAGCACCCTGCGAACCGCTTCATCCATCGCTTTTTCGTCGATCATCCCATCTTCAAATGCTTTATAAAATAAGGGGTAGTGATCGTAGGCTGTCTGGAAAATTACATCCAGTCCATTTTCGATGGATTGTTTGGTAGATTCCGCATAATCTTGAGTCGTAAAATGCAATACATTTGCACCTCCGGTGGCACCCGCATCCGAAATTACGAATCCATCAAAGCCCCATTCAACTTTTAACTTTTGGTTCAACAACCAATTATTTGCTGAGCACGGACTACCGTCGAGTGAGTTATAGGCTGTCATGACTGATCCTGCATTTGCTTTTTGAATACAGGCTTTAAATGCAGGAAAGTAAATTTCTTCAAGCAAGCGCTCGTTAAAATGGATCGGGTAACTGTCTCTTCCTCCGTCACCAACATTTGCAATAAAATGTTTCGGAGTGGTTAAAACACCAGCTTGTTCAAACTGCGAAATAAATGCGACCGCCATTTGAGTGGTAAGAAATGGATCTTCGCCATAAGTTTCTTCGGTTCTGCCCCAGCGGACATCCCTGGCAATGTTTAGGACAGGGGAGAGGATTTGACGGATACCCCTGGACCTGGTTTCCATGGCGATGGCATGGGCAACCTTGCCCATCAATAAGGTATCCCAGGTTGCTGACAGGGCAATGGACTGAGGGAAAGTGGTGGCCCCATCTCTGATTAAGCCATGCAATGCTTCATCAAAAGGGATGATGGGTATTCCCAGCCGGGTTTCTTCAACGAAGTACTTTTGAATACTGTTGATGAGCTCGGCAGTTTCTTTGGCCGTTCCACTAGCTTTATAATCCAGCAATTGTTCGGTTTCATTTCCTGATTTTCCTTTAGTGGACACCTGAAATCCAAATATTCCGTGTTTGTATTTTTCTTTCCCATCCGATAAATCGCCCGGAATCATGAATAATTGCCAGAACTTTTCTTCCGGTGTCATTCTTGATAAAAGATCTTCAACCCTTTCTGCGAATGGAGTTTCGGCATTTTTATATTTAAAAACCTCTTTCTTCCGGCAAGAAATAAATACCAGTACGGAACCTGTCAAAATAAGATAAACTGCAATTTTTCTTACTGTACACACATTCATTGTTTTGGGGTTTTAGAACTTATTCGTTATTGAATGATGATTGGTTTACTTGTCAACACTAAGAAGAAAGCGGGATTTTAATTCATTTTTTCTTTTTAGTCAAATATAAAATGGGGCTCAATTTTTTTTGAATTTTCCATTGGCAGCGTAAATTTGAATTGGCTTCCTTTTCCTAATTCGCTGTCGACCCAAATACGTCCCCCATGTTTCTTAACTAATTCTTTGCACAGAATTAAACCTAAGCCTGAACCTTTTTCTTTTTTTGTACCAGAAGTAGTAATGTTTGAATCAAGCTCAAATAATTTATGTTTAACTTCCTCCTTTATCCCAGTTCCGTTATCGGAAATTGAAATTTCTATTTGGGAAGGAGTTGGAATGGCATTTATTTCAACATTCCCGTCAGGGTAAGTGAATTTTATGGCGTTTGAGATCAGATTTCTTAAAATGATTTGTAACATAATGGGGTCGGCATAAACCTCAATATCTTTGGATAGGAGAAGGATGATGGTTATTCCTTTAATTTTCGCCGATGCTTCTGAGCTGTCGATACTCTGCTGAATAATCCGAAATAAGTTTATTTTCACAGGCTTGAACTCAATCTGTCCTGTTTGCGATTTGGCCCACGTGAGTAAATTGTCAAGCAAATTAAGCGTAAATTTTGCAGTGTTATTAATTTGTTGAATGAATATTTTATTTTCTTCAATGTTTTGCGCATCAATATTTTCGATCAATAAATCGGAAAATCCCAGAATACTATTAAAAGGGCTTCTCAGGTCGTGTGCAATGATTGAAAAAAGTTTATCCTTGGTGGCATTGAGCTCTTTTAGTTTGGATTCACTTTCTTTGAATTTTTCTTTTTCAACCTGTAATCCTATGATAAATTCAATCTGATTTAAATGAGTTTTATGTAATTGTTTAAAATGCAGATCAAGAAGAAGAAAAAATAAGGTAGAGAATAAGAAAACCAGGGTACCTACAATCAGGTGTTCTTCATCAAAATATGTTATTTCGGGGTGTAGTATTAAATCGACCATTGCATTCAAATTCGCCATAAAGAGAATAACAAAGACCGCAATCGTTACTTTTACAATCCTGCTTCTTTCAAGTACAAATAAGCGATTAAAATAAATCGGGTTCATCTAATGTGTTTTTGCCTAAATTAAACTCCTAATTAGGCAGGGCTAAATATAATAATTCTTTTAATATCAACATACTAAGTTTTATAAATTTACAAATATTGATTTGTTATGTCACACATGGAATAAAATGCGGTTAATGGATAGGATTTAATGATCATGGTTGAATTAAAGCAAAACAGCCGGCATTATTTGCCAGCTGTTTAGGTTGAACTATAAAAGTGAGATAACCTTAGTTTTTTAGCTTGTTTAAAGTCATTTCAAAAAATTGGTTCCAATTAGTGAATTGGGAGATTGGTGAATTGGTGAAATGGTAAACTGGTACATTGGTGAATTTGTAAATTGGTGACTTGGTAATTTGGTATATTTGTGAATTTAAATTCAAATAAACTTGAATCTTGTATCTTGAATTTCGTGTCTAATCTCTAATGTCTAACTTAGGATGCGAATCATCTAATAATTAATAAGGATACCACCTCCCTAAAAATAACCTTTCTTCATTATTTTAACATTCATTAACACATTCACAAAAATGTAATGTAACAATTCATCGTTTCCCAAGTATTTATTTTTAGCTATGACTTATGCACCAAATAGGCATTGTTAAATCTTAATCGAAAAAATATGTACAAATTCCCATTAATGACCTTAATATTACTTATTTGTGTTGCTTCATTGAGTGCAAATAATAAAGAAAAAAAGTCTTATACTACAATTAAGACAGCCAATGCACCCATTATTGACGGTTTTTTAGATGCAGAAATCTGGAGCCAGGTAGAATGGTCGGGCGATTTCATTCAACGTACACCCAATGAAGGTGAGGCGCCCTCTCAACAAACAGCATTTAAAATATTGTACGACGATAATAATTTATATGTTTTTGTCAAAGCCTATGATACTGAACCCGAAAATATATCAAAGTTATTGGCAAGACGCGATCACTTTCCGGGTGATTTTGTGGAAATAAATATCGATAGCGATTTGGATCAACAAACCGCATTTTCATTTTCGGCATCCGCTTCAGGAGTTATTGGAGATGAAGCAATATCACAGGGTGGTCGAAATTGGGATGGAAGCTGGGATCCCATCTGGTATTTAAAGACATCCATGGATCTTGAAGGTTGGAATGCAGAAATACGAATTCCATTTAGTCAGTTAAGATTTGGAGAAAAAGAAAATCATATTTGGGGTATACAGGTGATGCGTAACCTATTTCGAAAGGACGAACGCTCGACCTGGCAATTTATTCCATTAGATGCACCGATGATGCTACCTTTATTTGGTGAACTCAATGGAATAAGCAATATTAAGCCAAAACAACAAGTAGATATTATTCCATACACTTTGGCTAAAACTGAAAGTTTCAAAAAGGAGGCAGGAAACCCTTTTGCAGATGGAAGCAATTCAAATCTGGCAGTGGGGGTTGATGGGAAAATTGGGATCACCAATGATTTAACCCTGGATTTTACCATTAATCCAGATTTTGGACAGGTTGAAGCTGATCCATCCGAAGTAAATCTTTCAGCATTTGAATCATATTTTTCGGAACAACGACCTTTTTTTATTGAAGGGAAGAGTATTTTTGATTATCGGCCTTCAAATGGTCCGGTTATCAGTGATTTTAATTCGGATAATCTTTTTTATTCCCGGCGAATCGGACGTCGCCCACATTATTATCCCGATTTACAGGATAACGAATACGCTGATGTACCGGAGGCAACTACTATTCTTACTGCATTTAAACTTTCTGGTAAAACAAAAAATGGATTATCTATTGGAATAATGGAAAGCCTTGCTGCAGAAGAAAAAGCCAAGGTAAACTATATGGGAGCAGAACAGGATGTTATTGTTGAGCCCATGACCAACTATTTTGTTGCACGAATTAAACAAGACATTAATAAAGGTGAAACTACGATAGGTGGAATGATTACTGCCGTAAACAGGGAAATTCCTACCGACGACTTATTATTTCTACCTAAATCAGCTTATACAGGCGGTATTGACTTTAAGCATTATTGGAAAGACCGGACATTCTATGTTGGACTGAATGCGAATTTCAGTCACGTAAGAGGTGATGTTGAGGCCATTGCCAATTTGCAAAATTCTTCAGCACGTTATTATCAGCGACCGGATGCAGAACATTTAAAGCTTGATGAAAATTTGACAACCTTATCCGGAACTGCAGCTTCGCTTAAAGTAGGAAAGCAGGGGAGTGGCAAGTGGCAGTTTGAATCCAGCTTAACTTATCGTTCACCCGGATTTGAAATTAATGATATTGGATATATGCGAATTAGCGATATCATCCACCATGGTACCTGGGTTGGATATTATATCCGAAAGCCATTCTGGATTTTTGAAAATTTTTACTTAAATAATAACTATTGGGGTAGCATGAATTTTGACGGGAAAATTCTTTCTTTCTCACAAAATACAAATTTCAATACAAAGTTTAAAAACAAATGGCAATTTAATGCTTCAATGACTCACAATGGGAGGAATTATTCGGTGAGTGCCTTACGTGGAGGACCGGCATTATTAGAACCCAACAGATGGAGCTACAACGTGAATGTTAATTCTGACCAGCGTAAAAAAATGAATTTTTACGGTGGATTTTGGATGAGCTATGGATGCATGAATTATACCACTTCAAATAATTTCTGGACAGGACTGACCTATCGCCCGATGGATGCATTAAGTGTTTCCCTATCTGCCGATATAAGTAATTATAAAAGAGAGCTTCAATACATCAGTGAAGTTGATATGGGCGGAGATGCCCGCTATATTTTAGGTTCCATCGATCAAAAAACCATTGGTTTGAGCTTGCGTATGAATTATAATGTTACCCCAAACTTAACCATTCAGTACTACGGACAGCCTTTTATATCGGCAGGAAGTTATTCTGCAATAAAGAGAATTACGAATCCTCAAGCTGAAAAATATGCAAATCGTTTTGTCGAATTTTCAACAGCTCAACTTACATTTAATAACATAGATGAAGTTTATGCGGTTGATGAGGATTTAGATGGTAATACCGATTACACTTTTAACAAACCTGATTATAATTTTGCTCAATTCCGATCGAATTTGGTTGTGAGATGGGAATATACACCGGGATCCACCTTATATCTGGTATGGTCGCAAGGCCGAACGATGTCTAATTCTTTAGGTGAATTTAACTATACTGAGAATTTTGGTGACCTGTTTGAAGTGCATCCAAGGGATATTCTTTTAGTGAAATTTAGTTATCGGTTTTCGTTATAAAGCGACTAGATAATAAAATTCGCTATCACATCTAACGTTTCAATACCTCCAGACAATGTCGGGGTAGAAATCCCGAATCATCGGGAGAACTTTCGACCTTCCCGACTAGAAGTCGGGATGCGCTAACCAAATTTTATAA
>PHDM01000073.1 GCA_002840985.1 Bacteroidetes bacterium HGW-Bacteroidetes-17 | reverse complement strand
ATTAAATATCGCAAAGGATTTGAAGCCGACCCTAAATTTCTGGAAATTTGGGAGAACCTTAAAAAGAAAACAACATACAGAGTTGACTACAAAACAGACGAATTAATTACTTTATCGGCAAAAGCAATAAAGGATTTACATGAAATTAAAGCTCCTTCCATTCGCTCTACAAAAGTGCAAATCAGCATGACAGATGAAGGCGTTGACACAATGTACGCTGGTGACAAAGTAGAATCTTATGGTGGTTATTCCTGGAAAATCCCGGATGTGTTGGGCTACATTCAAAGCAAAACAGAATTAACACGTTCAACAATTCAAGAGATTCTAAGTAAAACTGATAGAATTGGAGATATTTTAATCAATCCTCAATTGTTTTTGGATTTATCGACCCAAGCAATTAAACGGACACTTTATGATTTGATGATTGATGGAATTAAATATCAAAAAATTGGCGGTTCAGAATATGAAATGGCTTTGTTTGAAGCTCAGGAATTGGAAGTGTATCTAAACGACTTTTCGTTTAAGGTATCAGATACATCAAAGACCATTTTTGAAGAATTTATGCCTTTGGATTCAGGTGTTGAAAGTAAATTTGCCCAAGATTGTGAAACAAGCGACCAAATAAAGTTCTATTTCAAATTGCCGAATTGGTTTAAAATACCAACTCCAATTGGTAATTATAATCCCGACTGGGCTTTGGTATTTGAGGATGATAACAAAATTTACTTTGTTGCTGAAACCAAAGATACAGGAACACCACAAGTTGTTTTGTCAAAATTAAGTGGTGACGAACAAATGAAAATCAAGTGCGGTAAAGCTCACTTCAACGAGTTTGAAGACTTGGAATATAAAGTAGTAAACAAAGTAGGTCAATTGATTGAGTAATGTCGAGAGGATTACCATATAGTGTGAAACAGTGTCTTGAAAAATCAAGAGATTCCGCATTGCTTGCTATTGAAACCTACAATAAGCCAGCAGTTAAATTCCGTTCAGGCGGTTACATTGTGCTTATGGTAATTTCATGGACTTCATTATTTCATGCAATATTTTTCCGCAACAAAATCAAACCATATTACAGAATAAAAGATTCAAACCGATTTGAAAAAAAAGATGGTGATTATTGTTATTGGGAGTTAAAAGAATGTATTAAACAATATTTTAAAACTGACACTGCGAACCCAATCCGGAAAAACTTAGAATTTTTCATTCCATTAAGAAATAAAATAGAACATAAATCTATACCTGAAATTGACCCCGATTTATTTGCCGAGTGTCAAGCCTTACTTTTGAATTTTGATAAAATTCTTGAAAAGGAATTTGGATTAGATTATTGTATTCGAGAAAGTTTATCGTTCTCATTACAATTATTTCCTTCATCAAGAAATCTTGTAGAAGCAATTAAATCTAATCCTGATGCTAAAAAAGTAAAAGAGTTTATCAATAAATATCGTTCTTCACTTACAACTGATATTTTAGAAAGTGGTCAATATTCATTCAAAGCTTTTTTATTACAAGTAGCCAATCATAAATCCGCTGATTCTTTGCCAATTCAATTTGTTCGCTACGATGAATTAACAGACGAAGAAAAACGAAATACTAATAGAATTGCAGCTTTAGTAAAAGTGAAGGAAAGACCTGTTTCTGGAAAAGATTTACTAATGCCTGGCAAAGTAGTTGAAATTGTTCAAAATGAATTGGGAAATCCAAAAATTCATAAAAACGGCAAGACAAAAAATAAATTTAATCCTGACACTCATACTAGATGTTGGAAAAAATATGCTGTCAGACCAAATAATGGTGATGACAATCCATCAAATACAGTAACAAAATATTGTATTTATGACGAACCATCTGGACAATACAGATATACAAAAGCTTGGGCTGAATTTTTAATAGAACAAATGCAAATTGATGATGAATATAATGGATTATACAATTAGCCCCCGCTTCGTAGTCAAGCACATTTGCAGGTCGCACCAACAGGGTTAGCCTGTCCAATTTTTTCCTAACCCATCTTGTATAAAAACATTTATCTTTGTTTAAACCAAAGACAAAACATATCGGAAACAAAAAGATAAAGACATATAAAATTTAGCGTTAGCTAAAAATCTTGTTTAGTAAAACCACCAAAATTATCTAATCCGCAAGAATTTAGGCAAAACGCTCACGTTATGCGTGGGCTTGCTTATTTGCGGATTGGGTGCTTGGTGGTACCTACTAAACAGGTAAGTTAAGTTCCACGCTTTTTTTTATTCTACGAAGCAGTACACTGAGCGACTCGTTATGAGCGCCCGCCCTGAGCGAAGTCGAAGGGTAATCGAATTAAGTCGAAGTGCCGCGAAGTAGAATTATTTATCCTCCTTGCCTATGACACAAAGAGGATCTCCCCAATCAATGTGGAACATGGCAGCATCTGCCTGTTGGCGGATGCATTGTGTAATCATTAATTTTTACAGCTATGCAAAAATCACACATGATGCAAAAGCCCAGGCAAGCTTCTCAGGCTTGCTTCGGCAAACGTATCCTTTTAATCGATCCCGATGAAATCAATTATGAGCTTCATCATTTTCAATTGAAAAAATTTAAAATAAAACTTGAATATACCAAAAGCCTCAGGCATGCCCTTTGGCTGATTCAGGAAAACCCTCCCGATTTAATCCTTACGGAAATTTACTTTAACGGCCATTTGCATTACGAACACCTTTTTAGCTTAAGGCAGGAAATGCTAACGCCTATTATTGTACAAAGTTCGCAGTCGGCAGCGCATCATGCCGAAAATTGCAGGATAAGAGGGGCAAAGGCTTACTTTCGTAAACCTTTGCAATGGGATGAATATACCAAAGCCATATTGTATTGTTTGGAAAACAGTTGAAAGAAGTACTTGTCATTTCGAAGCCTGCCTGGCCGGTAGGCGGGGAACAAAGTGAATGAGAAATCTTATTGCAACTAATGAGATTTCTCGACTACGCTCGAAATGACAAATACAAGCTGTCATTTCGAGGAAGCGCAGCGACTGAGAAATCTCTTTTTAGGACTGAGATTCCTCCTCATTTCATTCGTCGGAATGACAAACGAATGCTTCGGTATGCTTCACACTCAGGGTACATATGATGAAGGAGTGAGGTATCAAAATGCCTAGTCAGTTCGAGCTTCCGCCGGAGGCGGATAAATGTCGAGAACTACTTTAATCTGCTACATCTCGACGTACTTCGACAAGCTCAGTACAAGGGCTCGATGTGACTTATCATTTGTTTATACATCAAACGCCTTCTCAAAATCCGTTTCAAACCTCAAATGAACCGCATCACAACCATAATTAAACAATCGGTTGTAGTTGCTGTCGGCTTCGGTATAGGTAAACTGATAGGCTTCGTCCTCAATTTCAGTTGGTAATAATGAAAGTGCCTCGGCACGGATATCCATTACTTCCTTATTGCCTTTTACGCCCAATAATTCCAGCAAATCAGCAGTTTGTTCAAAGCTTTGTTTTTCGAGTTTAGCGGAAAATTGTGCTTCAAATTCCTGGAATACCTTTTGGGCATTGGAGTAACTACCATCCATTTCAAGAGGCAAAGTTGCCGGAAGTACCAAATCTGCAACCATCGCTGTTTCGGTCATGAAATAATCTTGTACGGCCACAAAGTCGGCTTTCTCCATCCAGGCATTTACCTCAGCCTTATCAATGGCACAACCTACCGGGTCCTCTCCAAAAATAAAGAGGTTTTTATAGGCTCCTTCTTTCATGGCACCCAACATGCATTTTCGAAGATTTTCAGCAAGGGCTGTAACACCCCAAACCGATTTCATTTTCGCCACAAACGCATCATCATTGATACATTGCGTTCCCACTCCGTAGGCAGGAATCGCACCCATATCAAAAATTCCCTGAGCATTGTTTTTTTCTTTCAAAGGGATCAGTCCGCTGGCAATTTTGCCTAATTTTCCAGTAATCATCGCTAAATTTAGTACTTCAGTACAAGCATGGGCACTCAATTCTTTTTCAGAAAATACCAGAACCGCATTCATTTCATTGTTATAATCCCTGGCAAATTCAGCAATGGTATCCTGACAGCAAACTCCTGATTTCTCAACGAGTAAAGTATAATTTTCTTTTAATGCAGCAGCTTTGTACGCTTCAAATCCGTCGCAGCGATCTTTAATAAACATGCCATTCTCCAAACCATTGCTCAATAAATAATGGTTCACTGCCTTCACAAAATGATAATAGGATTTGATGGTGATGGTTTTATTCACCTTCCGTTTCATGCTGCTATCGGCATGCACAGTGATCAAATCAACCGGAGTTTTCTTTAAAAATTGAGCATTGTTGACCATAAAACCAACTACTGCGTTGTCCTTATTAATTTCAGAACCCAACAAGTATATCTTGCTGGCATCTTTGATTTGCTCAAACGGAACATTGGACATGCTGTTTTCAAGATATCCTTTTTGCTTATTCAGATAAAGGAAACTTGAAACATTATTGGTTTTTGCCCCGGCACGTGCCAGTTTCTGAACTAAATATTGCTCTTCATTACTCAATCTGGCTCCCGCGAAAAAGATATTGTCATCGGCTTTTACCTTGCTAATGTGATCAGCCATGATTTTAGCAGCTTTCTCAAAACTGATGGACTCAAACTTACCATTGACTTTTAACATCGGTTGAGTCAACCGGTTCTTATCATTCAAATACTGATAACCAAACTTTGGATATCGGCAGATATTACCATCGGTATTAATCATGCCTTCGCTGCCTTCAACCTTCATCACAAATTCGTTTCGATGTTTTACGTTGATTTCGCAACCAACCGAACAGTAATTGCAAATGGTTTTTGCATCATCCAGTTTTACCGGACCCGGTTTAAAGAATACATTTTCGGTAATCGCACCCGTTGGGCAAGTTGAAATACACAAACCGCAGGATTCGCAATTTGATTCCTGCAATTTATCGCCCATGCTTGGTGCAACATAAGTATCGAAACCCCGGTTAACCAAACCCAGGGCATTGGCACCAACCACTTCGTTACAGATGCGGATACAACGGGCACATAAAATACATTTGTTCGAATCGATCTCGATATAAGGATGACGGAAATCGACTTCATATTCCTTAAAATCACCGGCAAATTTTACCTGATCAACTCCATATTCAGTTGAATATTTTTTCAGATCACAAGTAAAAACTTCGGTACATCCGCATTCCAGGCAGCGCTGTGCTTCTTGCCTTGCAACTTCTTCGCTATCATAACCCAACTCAACTTCACAGAAATTCATTCGCTTTGAAGGATCAAGGGTTGGCATTTCTTCACGTTTTTGAGCACTGAATTTGCCAATATATTCCTCATTCACCTGAGGTTTGAAATAGTCTTTTTTGCTGATGAATGCTTTTCCGAAAGGCTTCACTTCTTTGCCTTGTAAAAATAAATCGCAGCTTCGGGAAGCGATTTTTGCTTGCGCAACCGCTTCGATTAAGGTTGCCGGTCCGGTCACGCCATCACCTGCTGCGAACACATTTTTGATCCCTGTTTGCAAGGTTTTTGGATCGGCTTCGATATCGCCCCAACGGGTGATTTTCAATTCACCGTCCTTCACAGTTTCGTTTACTTCCTCTAAGAAATTAACAATCGTTTTTTGTCCGATGGCAGCTAAAATATAATCCAATTCAAGGTCAAATTCTGAACCTTCTTTTGGAACCGGCCTTCTTCTGCCGGAGGCATCGGGTTCACCAAGTTCCATTTTCAAACAAGTAATCGATTTCAACTTACCATTTTCATCTTTATTCACTTTTGAAGGATTCGTCAGGAATAAATACTGAACTCCTTCCAATTTCGATTCGTGAATTTCGATGGGATTGGCAGGCATTTCTTTTTCGGTGCGGCGGTAAATCACATAAACCTCTTCCGATCCACATCGGCGGGCAGTTCGGCAGCAATCCATGGCAGTGTTTCCACCCCCAACCACAGCCACTTTCTTGCCTCTAAAATCAGCTTTTTTACCACTCATTTCCATATTTTTCAAGAACTCAATTCCTGAAAACACGTTTTCGGCATCATCGCCTTCGCAACCAATCAGGGTTCCTTTTTGAGAGCCTATGGTTAATATAACCGCATCGTATTTTTTTTGCAGTTCACTATATTTCAGGTTATCACCCAACTTTTGGTTGTAAAATATATTTACGCCCATTTCGGTGATATTGTCAACTTCTTTCTGAAGTAAATCGTTGGGCAAGCGATACTCAGGAATTCCATATCTCAACCATCCTCCTGCTTTTGGTGCAGCTTCGTAAATATCTGCCTGATGACCTTGTTTTTGGAGGAAGAACCCTGCTGAAAGTCCACCGGGGCCTGCTCCAATTACAGCCACTTTTTTACCCGTTGTAGGCTGAATCTCCGGCCTGAATTTATTTTCTGATTGAAGATCATAATCCGCAGCAAAGCGTTTCATATAATCGATCCCAACTGCTGCGCCTTCATCCAATAAATTTCTTCGGCAAGCTGCTTCACAGGGACGAACACAAACACGACCGCATATAGCAGGCAATGGATTGGTTTCCTTAATTACTGCAACTGCTTCGTTGTATTGGCCCTTATCGATCAATGAAATATAACCCTGGACATCAACCCCTGCCGGACAAGCTTGCGTGCATGGTCCCAAACAGTCGGCATAATGATTGCTCAACATCAGGTCAAGTGCAGTTTTGCGAGCTTTTTTAACCTTATCGTTGTAGCTTTCGATCTTCATCCCTTCTGCTACTTTGGTGGAACAGGATGGCTGCAAGCCTCTCATTCCTTCTATCTCAACCACACACACATAGCATGAAGTAAAGGGTTCCAACCGTGGGTCGTTACAAAGGGTTGGAATTTCGATATCATTTCTTCTGGCGAGTGCTAAAATTGTTTCTCCGGGATTAGCCTGGACGATTTCGCCGTTTAATATTACGTTTAGTCTTTCAATCATTTTTAAGCGCTTTAGTTCAATTATTATGAAAGCCTGATGGCATCGAATTTACATTTTGAATAACAGGTACCGCATTTGATACAATCGTCCTGACGGATGAAGTGAACCGCTTTGCGTTCGCCTTCAATACAACTGGTCGGGCAATTTTTGGCACAAACGGTACAGCCTGTGCATTTATCCGGGTCAACTTCATAAGTGAGCAAACTTGTACAAACTTTTGAAGGGCATTTTTTATCACGAATATGTGCCTCATACTCATCCCTGAAATATTTCAAGGTCGTAAGTACAGGATTTGGTGCTGTTTGCCCCAATCCACAAAGGGAGCTGTCTTTAATTTGCTGGGCAAGTTCTTCCAATCGGGCAATGTCTTCCATTTCACCTTTACCTTCGGTGATGCGGGTTAAAATTTCGAGCATCCTTTTGGTCCCGATACGACAGAAAGTACATTTTCCGCAACTTTCTTTTTGGGTAAAATCAAGGAAGAATTTGGCCACGTCGATCATACAAGTGGTTTCGTCCATGATGACCATCCCTCCTGAACCCATGATGGCTCCTGTTGCGTTTACTGAATCGTAATCAACGATGGTATCAGCAAGATATTCAGGAATACATCCTCCTGACGGCCCACCCATTTGAACAGCTTTAAACTTTTTATCATTTTGAATTCCACCGCCCAATTTAAAAATTACATCCCGGATACTCATTCCCATCGGGACTTCAACCAAACCTGATCTTTTAACTTTTCCTGCCAATGCAAATACTTTGGTTCCTTTACTTTTTTCGGTGCCATATTTCGAATATGCATCGGCTTCATTTAAAATGATCCATGGAATATTGGCAAAAGTTTCAACATTGTTGATGTTGGTCGGCTTTTTCCATAATCCGGAAGCAGCCGGGAAAGGTGGCCTTTTTCGAGGCATTCCCCGTTCACCTTCGATAGAAGCAATCAATGCAGTTTCTTCACCGCAAACAAATGCCCCTGCTCCTTCTTTAATGTAGATATCAAAATTAAATCCTTCGATTCCCAAAATATTTTTTCCCAGATAACCTTTTTCACGAGCCTGATCGATGGCGATATTCAATCGTTTGATGGCCAAAGGATATTCGGCACGACAATAAATAACTCCGCCATTTGCTTCGATGGCATAAGCGCCAATAATCATTCCCTCTAAAACTGCATGAGGATCGCCTTCCAAAACAGAACGATCCATAAAAGCACCCGGGTCGCCTTCATCGGCATTGCAAATGATGTATTTATCGGCTGATTTATTGTTGTTTGCAAACCTCCATTTTAATCCGGTGGGGAACCCTCCTCCTCCTCTGCCACGAAGACCCGAATCAAGCACCGTTTTAATTACCTCTTCTCTGGATATGCCATTCTGTGCAATTTTCTTAATTGCAGCATATCCCTGACGGTCTTCATACTCCTGAATCTTTTCAGGATCCATGTAGCCACAATTTCGGAGGGCAATTTTCACTTGTGAATCCGTAAAGGTATTATCAACGGTTTTGAATAAATCAGAATGAACTACATACTCCTGAACGGGTATGTTTTGTTCAATGTGTTTATTCAAAATCTCTATAGCTTTTGCTTCATCTATTTCACCATAGAGATATGAACCTGATTCATCGATAACTTCAACAAGCGGTTCGCGATAACACATGCCAACACAACTGGTTTTCTTTAGTTCAAAATCAAGTCCTTCTACTTCTTTTAAAGCCCTGATTTTCTCATAAACTTTACCGGCTCCAGCTGCAATTCCACAACTGCCAAGTCCGACAATAACTTGCTTATTTCCCATGCTAATAAATTTGTATGGATTTCATCCTGTTAGGAGGATTGTGATTCCTGAATTCTAATATTTTTAATAATTTTAACCGCTTTACTTCCATCAAGCTTTCCGTATGCTTCACCTTTAATCATCATAACGGGTGCCAATGAACAACATCCAAGGCAAGCAACCGACTCGAGCGTAAACAATCGATCTGTGGTTGTTTCTCCATCTCCAATCTTTAATGCTTCTTTAATCATCTCCGTAACGGCTTTGGCATTTTGAACATGACAGGCTGTTCCATGGCAAACTTTGATGACATATTTTCCGACAGGAGTTAATCGAAACTGAGCATAAAAAGTGGCAACACCATACATTTCAGATAAATTTAATCCGGTTTCTGATGAAATTTTCAGAAAAGCCGCTGTTGGGATATAACCGAAAGTTTCCTGGGTCCCTTGTAATAAAGGAATCATGTTTCCTTTTTTATTCTTATACTTTTGAATGAGAGGATCTAAGATGCTTAAATCAATTTTATCCTCCTCGGTCGTGCTTTTTTGAGCACTAATTCGAGATATACGCATTATTAATCGGGTTAATGTTAGTGGCGTAAAAATAGGGAATGTTAGTAAATTAACAGTTCCGTAAAACACCCAAAAAATTCAATTTATACGTAATCTAAATAGAGCAATTATCAGACAATTTTTGGGGAACTAAAACCCTTCGGTACATTGCACCCTTCGATACTTCTCGCCTTCAGCGAGAAACTTAGGGTGCTGCATTTAGGCATTGAGTTTTTCACAAAATGAAAAGCTTGTGCTGAACTTATTGAAGTATATCGAAACGCAACTGCACCCTTTGATATACCTTGCCTTTGGATGGAATAAGTAATCGTTCCAGATACACTTCGTTATCGGGATTGTTCTTTTCGTATCTATACTTGTATAATAAAATCTTTCGATGGAGAAGCAATTGATCCCGATACACTTCGTTATCAGGATTGTTCGTTTCGCCAATTTTACTTCACCTTTGGTTCGTAAAATTGGAACTCACGAAAAAAAAGAGTCCCGAATAAATCCGGGACCCCCACCTAATTAACCTAATTAAAAAACCGTTGGTTAAGGACCAACAACCTATGAAAAAAATGATCAGCCAACTAAAAGCTTTGAATATCTTTTTTCTACCTCATCCCAATTGATCACATTCCAGAATGCTGAAACATAGTCAGGCCTTCTGTTTTGATAATTAAGATAGTACGCATGTTCCCATACATCCAATCCTAAAATTGGGGTTCCCTTTTGTTCAGCTACATCCATTAAAGGATTATCCTGATTAGGAGTAGAACTTACAAATAATTCTTTATCAGAATTAACGCCTAACCATGCCCAGCCACTTCCGAACCTTGTTTTTGCGGCATTATCAAACAATTCTTTAAACTTTGCGAATGAACCAAATTGATCCGCAATTGCTTTCTTTAATTCACCTTTTGCTTCACCTCCTCCATTCGGAGATAGAATTGACCAAAATAAACTGTGATTAAAATGTCCACCACCATTGTTGCGAATGGCAACAGGATATTTGCTAATGTTTTTTAATACGATTTCAAAATCTAAATTTTCTGTATCCGTATCTTTAACTGCAGCAAGTAAGTTGCTGAAGTAAGCCTGATGATGTTTTGTATAATGAATTTCCATCGTCAGTTTATCGATATGAGGCTCTAGGGCCCCAAAGTCGTAACTCAAAGAAGGAAATTCTAATTTACCAATTTTTGTGTTCATTGTAATGTTAAATAAAATCTATTAGTTGTTTTGCTTTACAAAGATATATAATTATTCTTATTTAGACTACATATAAATAATATTTTTTATTGAAAAAATAAAATATTTTTTGATAAATCAACATTCGCCCTGTAAATGAGAGCCTTAGCTAAAGCAGGTTGTGTTTTAAAATTGAGCAATAATTTTAATGTTCAATTGCCTTGGGGTTAAATAGTTTGGGATAGCATATTCGCGATTATTCACATCTTTAATCCAAAGGTAGGAAATGGTATTACTGATTTGAAATAAGTTAAAAACCTCCGCACTAATCCATAGAGATTTAAGATACCTTAAAGGATTTCTTGCTGAATATTTGCTTTTTCCATCGATTATTTGCTTTGAAAAACCAAGATCCACTCTTTTATAAGGTGGGATTCTTAAAGTATCTTTATATTTCGCTGAATTTGGAGGACCAAAAGGGAGGCTACTTCCAAATACAAGTCGGAGATGAACCTTATAAGACGGATTTTGTGGCAAGAAATCCTGAAAAAACAAAGAAAAGCTAAATCGCTGATCGGTAGGCCGTGGAATGTACCCTGGTTCAACGAATGAACTGTCGGTAGCAGTTTGATTTTCCATCATTGGCGTAATTAATATGCCATTTTCATTATAATAATTCCAATAAAAATCGTCCTTGATATCCTCTGCCGTTTTCATCAGGGATAAGCTTGCCCACGATTCAATCCCTCGAACAAATTCACCATTTACTTTTAAATCAATTCCGGTAGCATACCCTTTTGCATTATTTTCAGCCAGGTATCTGATTCTCACATTATCAATTTTATAAGGAATCAAATTATCCAGATATTTATAATAGATAGCAGATGTAAATTTAAACGGACGGTCCCAAAGCTTAAAATTCCAATCGGCTGATCCTACAAAATGAATCGATTTTTGAGCTTTTATATCGTGATTAATTTGTCCATTAAAATCCCTAATTTCCTTATAAAAAGGTGGTTGATAATAATAACCTGTAGCAAACCGAAATAAAACATCATTGTTCCATTCAGGTTTAAAGTTGATCGACACTCTTGGGCTGATCAAAAACTGCTCATTGAAATCCCAATAATTAAAACGGATACCGGCATTAAATGAAAATCTCGGATCATTCTTTAACAACCACTTATTTTGCATAAAACCACTTACACGATTTGATGTCAAATTTATTTTAGCTTTTGTGGATTTAAAAAGCTCGAGATCCGGATTTTCAGGATTTGGATCTCCTGGAATACTTTGAGGATTTGGGATGGAAAAATAAGCTGAATCAACCATTTCCCATTCACTTAACCGATCGTTAATTTGCTCATGCTGGAATTTAAAACCCCATTGTAAAAACTGATCATTATGAAAGAGCTGCCCACTATGTTCAAAACTTGTAACTCTGGCTTTTAAATAATTTCGCGCATGATTCAAATGCATCCCGATTCCTTGTGATTCGATCACATCTCCAAATTCATCGCTAGCCAAATTGGTTTCAAGCTGACCAATCCAATATTGCCCTTGAATGTCAAAGGTTTCACTTTCAACTGTACTAAAAGTTGATGCTGTAAAATGGATATTCAGATTTTGAGTCGGGTGATAATTTGCTGACAAAGCACCAAACTTTGTTTCGAAGCGATCTACTTCCCGTCCTTCAAAAAAAACTTTTAGACGATAAGCTTCATTTACGGTTCCAAATCGGGTATCACGATCGCTTGGTTGTAAATTATAAACATTGCTTGCAATATTTCCCAAAAAGGACAAGACCCATTGATCATTTACCTGATAATCGACATAACCTTGCAAATCGGTAAAAGAAGGATTGTAATCGCCTTTGGTATCAAGGCCTTTTAAAATATATCGGTTGGATTGATGGCGAACCCCCAATAAAAAAGAAAGTCGATTATCTTTTGTAACACCCTCAATATGTGCATTTGAACTAAGTAAACTAAGGGTAGCAGAACCCCCATTTGAATTCGGACGTTTGTAAGAAATATCCAAAACGGAGGACATCTTGTCGCCATATTTGGCATCAAAACCTCCGGCTGAAAACAAGATTGAAGAAATTAAATCCGAATTGACAAAACTCAAGCCTTCCTGTTGCCCCGAACGAATTAAAAATGGACGATAAACTTCTATTCCATTAACATAAACCAGATTTTCATCGTAATTACCTCCGCGTACAGAATACTGCGAACTCATTTCATTATTCGATGAAACTCCCGGCATCGTCTTGATTAAATCTTCAATATTACCAGAAATACTGGGACTTATCCGAGCAGCTTTAGGGTCAATTTTCGTCATTCCACTCTCTCTGACCTGCTCATCAACAATGACCACATCCGGTAAATCCGTAAGCAAAACCTTTAGTTTAATATTGAACTGTTTTTTGGAGTGAGCTTCTAAATTCAATTTTACTTCTTCTTGCTGATATCCGATGAAAGAATAAACCAAAACGATCTCTTTTTGGGCAGGAATGACAAGTTCATAATTACCACTTTTATTTGAAACTGCACCTTTTAATTCATTTTTGATAGAAACAGTAGCAAGTTCGATAGGTCGGTCATGCTCATCCGTGATCTTACCAAATACAAGGGCCTCGTTCTGAGCAAAAGAACAGAAACCGATGAGCAATAAGAATAAGGAGATAAAATGTCTTGAGCCTTTCATCAATCGATAAATAATCTTAGCTAAGATAACTTTTTCTGAGCTTAATTATTTTCTGAGAAATCATTTTTTCATTGGGAGATGTAGATTCTTGATAAAAAAAGGTTTTATCAAATAGTTTTTAAACTTGGAGGCAAAAAAAATGCTGCCACATAAAATGCAACAGCAGGACATATTGAGTTGAGGCCGGTTATCTGTTCAGAAAACCTTTTTCACGTGCTTCTTTCAAACAAGCAGAAATTCCTTTTTTATTGATGGTACGCAAAGCATGTGTAGAAACCTTGAGTGTAATCCACTGATCTTCTTCAGGAATATAAAACTTCTTAGTTTGTAAATTAGGACTAAAAGTACGTTTAGTTCTGCTATTGGAGTGTGATACGTTATTTCCTGTAATTACACTTTTTCCTGTTATTTCACAAATTTTTGACATAGCAATTGATTTATCTAAGATTCATTTTTTAAATCGGAGTGCAAATTACGTGATTTTTTTTCAATTAGACAACTCTATGGAAATATTTTTTCATGTGTTTGTCATTTTAATTTTATTGGTCACATGGAATATCCATATAATCATTCACAGTTTGCTTTAACATTTGTTAAAATGGATATTTCACAATTCCTTTCTGATCATGTTTAATGCAGTGAGAGCGGCCTTCCTGATGTTTCTCCCACGATGTTCCCCAAAAAGATATTTTTTCGCGATAACTTTTTTATCCGGTGTTGTAATCGCGATCCAGGTTGTGCCAACCGGTTTATCCTCAGTACCTCCATCCGGACCTGCAATTCCTGAAACTGCAATTGCATAATCCGTATTAAATCTTGACTGAACACCAGAAGCCATCTCGATCACGACTTCTTCACTTACAGCTCCATATTTTATTAAGGTTTCTTTCGAAACCCCTATCATTTTTTCTTTTATTCGGTTATCATAGGCTACAATTGATCCCATAAAACAACCCGAACTTCCTGAAATACTTGTAATCAGATGCGAAATGTATCCACCGGTGCAGCTTTCAGCAACCGAAATCGTCTTCTGTTTTTGCAGTAATGTTTCAACTACTATTTGTTCGATGGTATCTTCACCATAACCAAAAATGAGTTTAGGAATAAGCCTTTGCAATGCCCTAGTTTGCTCATCTAATTCATTCTGAAGTTTGGGTCTATCACTTCCTTTCGTTGTTAATCTTAATCGAACAATTCCGGGTTGAGGCAAATATGCAAGTTTGAAATGTGAGGGCAAAGACTCTTCCCAGTTTTGAATAATTTCGGCTAATGCCGACTCTCCAATTCCTTGGGTTAATATAGTTTTGTTTAGGATAATTCCGGGATTAGACTTTTTTAATAAACGAGGGATAATTTCATCACTTACCAACGTTTTCATTTCAAAAGGTACACCGGGAATTGAAACAATAATTCGATCATCCTGTTCAAACCACATCCCGGCTGCAGTTCCATGAATATTCTTTAAAGGAATACAATTTGCAGGCAACTCGGCTTGTTTTCGGTTAATTTCGGTAACTTTAAATCCTCGTAACTTAAATAGTGCTTCTACCTGAACGTGAACCTCTTCATTAAAGACCAAAGTTGTATCAAAATATTTACACAGGGCTTCTTTAGTAACATCATCATTAGTTGGGCCTAAGCCACCAGTCACAACAACCGCATCGGCTCTGATTTTAGCCAAATCAAGCGCTTCAAAAATATGGCTATAAGTATCAGAAATGGCTGTTATTTGAACCACTTCAAATCCAGCCAGATTAAACTGTTCGGCCATCCATGAAGCATTGGTGTTTACAACCTGACCAATTAACAATTCATCGCCAATATTAATAATTTCAATCTTCATGATGCAAAAGTAAATAATTAACCGTGCTGATAAGAACATATTCATAAATTTGTAAATCAATCACGGGTATAAAACCCTCCGCCTATTGGCGGGATTGTTCAACTTACAAATTTCAATATACTATGTTTTTGAAATTTGAGTTTCACTAATAAAGATTCAATTATGCAAAAGCTTAAAAATACTCAGTTAATTGTGACAGGAGAGGGAGCAATTTACCACTTAAACCTTAAACCTGAGAATCTCGCTGACACCGTTATCATTGTTGGTGACCCGGGAAGAGTGCCTACTATATCAAAATACTTCGATGAAATTGAATTTCAGGGGCAGAATCGTGAAATAAATACACATACCGGCCGGATTGGAAAGAAAAGACTTACCGTATTATCAAGCGGAATGGGTCCCGACAATATTGATATTGTAATTAATGAGTTGGATGCCCTTGCAAATATTGATTTAGGCAATAAAACGATAAACCCTGAGCATAAAGCCCTGAATTTAATCAGACTGGGAACATCAGGTGCCGTTCAAAAAGACATTGAAGTTGATTCATTTGTAATGTCGAGATATGGATTAGGGCTTGATGGGGTTCTGAATTTTTACAAAGTACCGGATGGTATTATTGAAAAAGAGATGTGTGCCTCTGTCAAAGAACAGATAGCATGGCCTGAACAAATTGCTCAACCCTATATTGTAAAATGCACTGAGGGCCTGGCAAAAAAAATTGGTTTCGATATGCATCAGGGAATTACTGTTACAGCTCCCGGTTTTTATGGTCCACAGGGACGAACCTTGAGGATGGAGTTGAACTTCCCTGATTTTATTCAGAAATTAGAAACTTTCAGGCACAAAGATGAAAGAATCTTGAATTTCGAAATGGAAACTTCTGCTTTATATGGTCTGGGCCGATCACTTGGACATAATGTTTTAACTATTTGTGCCGTAATCGCTAACAGGATTACTGAAGAGTACTCTTCCAATCATCACAAACCCGTTGAAACACTCATAAAACTGTTGCTTGAAAGGATTTCTGTTTAATTATCCCGTTCACTAAATTTCAACATTCACCTGTTAAGAAGCTAAATATCATGAGGGTTTATTCTCATGATACTATCTTATCTTTGATGTGATGTAATTATGACAAGTAATAAGAAAGATAGCAAGGAACTTCTGGCTTTGGTTCGTTTATTGGACGATCCCAACGAAAAAGTATACTCTAAAGTGAAGGAGCAAATTTTTCTTTATGGATCAGAAGCAATTCCCGCGCTTGAAAATGCCTGGGAGAACTCATTTGATGATACTATTCAGCAAAGAAGTCTGAATTTAATTCATGAAATTCAATTCGAAAACACCTATCTGGACTTGAACAAATGGGCACATTTTCAATTTGAGGATTTATTATCAGGTTATATCATTGTTACTAAATACAATTACCCTGATTTGGATTCAACAAAAATTATTACCCAAACGGCAAAAATTATTCAAGATGTTTGGCTTGAATTAAATAATAATCTTACAGGTTTAGAAAAGATAAAGGTGATCAATCATGTATTTTTTGATTTGTTTCATTTCAAAAATAACAAGAAGAATTTTTATGCCGCCGAGAACTTCTTTCTGAATAATTTACTTGAAACTAAATTAGGAAATCCCATATCACTTGGCCTTTTGTATTTAATAATCTGCCGCAGTTTAAAAATTCCTGTTTATGGGGTGAATTTGCCCAATCATTTTGTTTTGGCTTATGTTGATGAAATATCCATTTTAAATGGTATAGTGGAAAAAGATGATGTTTTATTCTATTTGAACCCATTTAATAAAGGGAAAGTATTTACTAAAAATGAAATCGATCTGTTCGTCAGGCAAATGAAACTGGTACCCAATGATAATTATTATATTCCCTGTGACAACAAAACGATCATCCGACGTCTTCTTGAAGATATGATATTAGCTTATACAAAACTTGGGTACGACGACAAAATTTCAGAACTTAAAAAACTCTTAGAGGCTGTTCAGATATAAAATTTCTGAACGACTTTGTATAAATCACGAGGATGAAACCCCAAAGTCCCGAGAATTCGGGAGAAACTAATTCCGCAGCAAAGCTGCGGGGTATTACCCTCCGACTTCGTCGGGATTGTTCGTCTTGCAAATTTCAGTTCGCTTACTCCTGAAATTTGAG
>PHDM01000072.1 GCA_002840985.1 Bacteroidetes bacterium HGW-Bacteroidetes-17 | reverse complement strand
TGATGGGTATGCGGAAACATATCTACTGGTTGAACTCTCATAACTTTATAATTTTCATTTAAAAGTGCAAGGTCACGCGCTTGTGTTGCAGGATTACAACTGATGTACACAATTTTTTCTGCCAAAATAATATTCAATTGATCAATCACTTTTTGGTGCATCCCTGCTCTGGGTGGGTCTGTGATAATAATATCTGGCTTTCCATTAAACTCTACAAATTCATCCGTCAAAATCTTTTCAATGATGCCTGCGTGAAAAGAAGTATTATTGATTTGATTAAGGCCTGCATTTTCTTTGGCATCTTCGATTGCGGAAGGAACATATTCAATCCCAACCACATTTTTTACAAATCCGGCAATGAAGTTGGCAATGGTACCCGTTCCGGTGTAAAGATCATACACTGTTTCGTGACCCTTAAAGTCCGCAAATCCGGCTGCAATATCATATAAATGATTGGCTTGTTTTGAATTTGTTTGGAAGAACGAAATGGGGCCTATTTTAAATTGCAACGGCTTTTGTGGTGCAAGCACAGAAGTCATGTGTTCAGTATTGAATTGCTTTCCATGAAAATGAACAAATGTTTGATCAGAAATGTCATCATTTTGTTTTTGATTGATGACATAAAACAGGGAGCTAATTTCAGGGAATTCATCTTTGATAAAATTCATCAGGTTCTTGATGTTTTCTTCATCTTTTTGTCCAAGAACGAGAATCACCATTAAATCACCCGTATTGCTCGTTCTTATGATCAGGTTTCGCATAAATCCGGTCCAATGACGGGCATTATAAAAGGATAATTGATGTTTGAAGGCATAATCTTTAATAGCCAAACGAATTTTATTCGAGGGTTCAACCTGAAGATAGCAATGTTCAATATCAACAATTTTATCGAAAATACCTGGAATATGAAAACCGACACCATTGAAATTGGTTTTGCTGTGATCTTCATTTTTTGAAAATTCGCTTAACCATTTTCTATCGGAGAAAGAATATTCAAGTTTGTTTCGATAATAAAAAACATCCTCAGCTGCCAGAATGGGTGAAATTTCAGGAAGTTCAACCTTGGCGATTCTTTCCAGACTGTCTTTAACTTGTTTTTGTTTATAAATCAACTGTTGTTCGTACGATAAGTTCTGCCATTTACATCCACCGCAGATGCCAAAATGTGAACATTTCGGTTCAATTCGCAATGTTGAATATTTATGAAAATGAACTGCTTTTCCTTCCTTATACGATTTTTTGGCTTTTGTAATTTGAAGGTCAACAATATCGCCCGGAACCACAAATGGAACAAATATCACCTGATTTTCAACTCGTGCGATGGCTTTTCCTTCGGAGCCTGCATCTACAATTTCTACATTTTTAAGGATTGGAAAGTTTTGTCTGATATTTCTTCTGGGCATCGTTGTTTTTTTTGCAAAAATAGTTGAAAGATAAATCTGCACCTACGATTAAATCTAAATTTTGAGGCTAATGCATTATTCTAATATTGATTTGATCATAATATATAGTTGGATTTTCTGTAAATTTGTGTAAAACGCTGAATCATGAAAAAAGTATTGTCTGTAGAACAAATTCGTGAGGCTGATGCTTATACCATCAAAAATGAGCCTGTCGCATCTGTTGATCTGATGGAAAGAGCTTCAATGAAATGTGTGAAATGGTTGGAAGCATACCAGGATCGGATTTATTCTTTTTATATTTTTTGCGGACCTGGCAATAATGGAGGTGATGGTTTGGCAATTGCCCGATTATTGTCAGAAAAGGGATTTGAGGTAAAGGTTGTTATTCCCCAGATTTCAAAAAAATATTCAGCCGATTTTAAAATAAATCATGATCGACTGATCCAGCAAAAAAAGTGCGAAATAGTAAACTTAAAGTCTTTAGCTGATTTTCCTGAAATCTCCGAAAATCATATCATTATTGATGCAATATTTGGTTCAGGATTGTCAAAACCAGTTAGTGGATTGGCAGCTGAGCTTATTGATAAAATCAACAAATTAGATGGTATCACCATCGCCATTGACATCCCTTCCGGAATGTTTGCAGATCAATCATCAGTAATTGAGAAAGCCCCAATTATTCAGGCAGATTATACTTTATCCTTTCAATTTCCAAAACTTGCTTTTTTTATGTCTGAAAATGACATTTATGTCGGGAAATGGGAAATTTTATCCATCGGATTAAGTGAGAAATTTATGGATGAGGTTCAGGTTAAGGATTATTTGATCAAGAAGAGTGATTGCATAAAAGTTTACAGAAAGAGAGCTAAGTTTTCACATAAAGGAAATTACGGACATGCACTATTAGTGGCAGGAAGTCTGGGGAAAATGGGTGCAGCAGTGTTAGCTTCGAAGGCATGTTTACGTTCCGGAGTGGGGTTGCTTACTTCGCATATTCCTCAGGTTGGAAATGATATATTGCAAACTGCCGTTCCTGAATCAATGCTAAGTCTGGGCCGATTTGAAAACTATTTTAGTGATGTGCCTGATTTAAGGTTTTATTCAGCGATTGGTGTAGGACCCGGTATTGGAATGGAAGAACAAACCCGAAATGCCTTAAAAGTACTTATTCAAAATGCGCATGTACCAATGGTATTTGATGCGGATGCTTTAAATATCCTTGCCGAAAATAAAACATGGCTGGCCTTTTTGCCAAAAGGCTGTGTTATTACTCCACATCCAAAGGAATTTGAACGCTTAGCAGGTAAATCAACGAATGATTTTGAAAGAGTCGCATTGGCAAAGGTATTTGCCGTTAAACATAATCTGGTTGTTGTTTTAAAAGGGGCATACACCCAAATTGTAACTCCATCGGGCGAGTGTTTTTTTAACAGTACCGGAAACCCGGGAATGGCAACAGCCGGTAGTGGGGATGTGCTTACAGGCATTATTTTAAGCCTGATGGCTCAAGGTTACTCCAGTGTTCATGCTGCATTAATCGGGGTTTATGTGCATGGTTTAGCAGGTGATCAAGCAGCAAAGAAAATGAGTGAAGCTTCGATAATAGCAAGTGATATCATCGAAAATTTGGGTAAAGCTTTTAAAAAGATTGAAATTAAAAAGGTGAAATAATTAGGCCACTTTATCTTCTGTCACCACAAAATCTTCCTCTATCCTGAGGTTATCGATGATGAAATTTTGTCGTGTTGGAGTATTCTTCCCCATATAAAACGAAAGAATATCCGATATACTCGCATCTCTGGTAAGCAGCACAGGGTCCAAGCGCATGGTGGACCCGATAAAATGCTTGAATTCGTCAGGTGAAATTTCCCCCAAACCTTTAAATCGAGTAATTTCAGGATTTACGCCCAGACTACTGATTGCTTTTTGGCGTTCTTCTTCCGAATAGCAATACTTCGTGGTTTTTTTATTTCGTACCCTGAATAATGGTGTTTGTAAAATGTATACATGTCCCGATTTGATGAGGTCAGGATAGAATTGGAGAAAAAACGTTAAGAGCAATAAACGAATGTGCATCCCGTCCACATCGGCATCGGTAGCAATAACCACATTGTTGTATCTAAGGTTTTCGATACCATCTTCAATATTAAGTGCCGACTGAAGCAAATTGAATTCATCATTCTCGTAAACTATTTTTTTACTGAGACCGTAACAATTCAAGGGTTTCCCTTTTAAACTGAAAACGGCCTGTGTATTGACGTTTCTCGATTTTGTGATCGATCCGCTGGCTGAATCACCCTCGGTTATAAAAAGGATGGTGTCCAAACGGTTTTCATGATTTGAATTATAATGAATGCGGCAATCCCTAAGTTTTTTATTATGAAGGCTGACTTTCTTTACACTTTCTTTAGCCAGTTTTTTAATCCCGGCGATCTCTTTCCGCTCCTTCTGATTTTGCATTATTTTAAGCAATAATGATTCAGCGGTGTCCGGGTTCTTATGTAAAAAGTTATCCAGATTTCGTTTGACAATATCCGTGATGTAATTGCGGATGGTTTGACCTTCGGGCTCAATATGCTGAGAACCTAATTTTGTTTTGGTTTGTGATTCAAAAACCGGCTCCTGAACTTTTAAACTTACAACTGCAAGTATTGAGGTATGAATATCGGAAGTGTCAAAATCTTTGTTGTAAAATTCGCGGATGGTTTTCACGATGGCTTCTCTAAAAGCCGCTTGATGCGTTCCACCTTGTGTGGTATGCTGTCCGTTTACAAACGAATAATATTCTTCCCCGTATTGCTTCGAGCTATGTGTAAACGCAAAATCCAAATCATCTTCGGTAATATGAATGATCGGATATAAAACAGGGCCATTTCCATTGATATTTCTATCCAGAAGATCTACAATCCCATTTTTCGCAAACAGTTTCTCTCCATTAAAATTGATGGTCAGGCCGTTATTTAGAAAAGCATAATTCCAGAGCAATTTTTCAACATAATCCATGATATAATGGAAATTGCCAAAAATCTGATCATCAGGTATGAAATTGATCAAGGTGCCATCTTTTTCGGTTGAAGGAACAATTTCGGCATCCAGCATGAGTTCACCCCGCTTGTATTCTACAATTTTAGTGTGTCCTTCACGAATAGACTGGACCTTGAAATAGGATGACATTGCATTCACTGCTTTTGAGCCTACTCCATTCAATCCAACAGCTTTTTTGAAAACTTTAGAATCGTATTTGGCACCGGTATTGATTTTCGAAACACAATCAATCACCTTTCCCAGTGGCATCCCTCGTCCATAATCACGGATACTGACCATTTTGTCGGAGATATCAACGTCGATGTTTCTGCCATTGCCCATTACAAATTCATCAATGGCATTGTCAATAACTTCTTTGATTAGTACATAGATTCCATCATCCTGCGAAGCACCATCACCAAGCTTCCCGATATACATTCCCGGTCTTAGGCGGATGTGCTCCTTCCAATCAAGCGATCTTATACTGTCTTCAGTGTAGTTTTCTGACATTATTTCCAGTTTGCGGCAAAATTAAAAATTTGACTCATCACTTTGAGGTGAATTTCATTTATTTTTCAAACAGACTTTGTTCATATCTTACAGTGGCAATATAATCAGGAAGATAGGTTGAGTGTTTTTTTACGATATTTTGGTAAGGATTTGCCCAGCGAAATGATAATCACTCCGGTTAAGGTGAACAATCCTCCCAAAAGCTGATACGATTGGGGTAAAGTGCCAAAATAGAAATAGGCACCGATCACCACAAACAGGCTTCTGCTACTTCTGATGATCGATGATTTGGAGGCATCAATATATTGAAGGGAGGTATAACTTGCGAGACCTGTTAAAAATGGCCCCAATAATGATCCAATTAATAAGTTAAAGAATACCATCCACGAAATTTTAATAGAAAATCCGTAGGATAGTAAGAGAGTCAATGAAAAAATAAATAAGAGTAATGACCTGTTAATGTTTAGGATAGCCGGGGGTATCAGTTTAATTTTTCGTTTAGCATAAATGATTGCAATGGCATAAAGTGATACAGATAGTAAAATATATTGTGAGCCTGGAATCAATAGATTGTTTAATCCGGTATCTCCTTTATAGCTGATAATGAGTGCACCCAAGATGATGAACACCATTCCCAATAATTCAATTAAATTAAATCGTTCTTTTAAAAGAACGACTCCCAGAATTGCAACAAACAAAGGATTCGTATCTGCAAGAAATGAAATCACAGCCGGGTTGTCAGCCGATTTTATGGCGATAAAAAATAAAGTAGTGGAGACTAATTCAAGTAAGCCTATTACCCCAATCGCGATATAGGATGAACGGCTAAAACCTTTGATATGCTGAAGCTTCTTTGTTTTTACCGAATAGATCAAATTCCAGAGCAAACCCAAACCAAACCAGTAAAACCCAAATTGGATCAAATGAATTTCAGATAAAGCAGCTTTACTGAAGATATAGACATTTGACATGGCAATCGCGCCAATCAACGCCCACATAACGCCCTTAAACTGATTGCTTTTGTTCATCTGAAATTTTCAGCAAAGGTAGTAAACTTATCTTTGATTAATGTAGACGCAATTGAGTGGCACTGTTTATAATTCATTGTAAATTTTATCACATAAATAATTTATGCTGTGTCAAAATAAGGCCGTTCTATAAAAATAATTGCCGCTTGGTATCGAATGTATACATCACATTATTAGCTATATGTAGTAAAAAAACTCGATGAAATAATTTTTTGCAAACATTTATTCGGGTGGCAAAAACATTCAGAGTTCACGAATAAAGGTTTGAATTATGGGATAATTTTTTAACTTGGCACGTTTTTTCAGGGAGATTAACATACTAAAGATGAATTAAAAAAGTTATACCTGTCTGGATGAATTATGAGATGCACCTAATCAATTAACAAAATCTTATTTGCCAAAGCTATGAAAAAAGATGGTTTTCCACTAAAGCGTAACTACAAGGAACGATATGACATTACCCGAAATTCATCCAGGATAAGAAGCTCAGACGTCATTGCAGGGGTATTTGACAATTTATCATACTTTGACTCGCCCGATCCTTCATTAATTGCAGCTAAAGGGACGATTGATGGGGTGGAATGTTATATCCTTGGTCAGGAAAAAAGAAGACAAGGTAAAGAAAGTTTGGCAACAGGGATGATCACTTCGAAGGGATTTGCTTATGTATTGGATGTGCTTGACCTGGCCGAAAAAAATCAAATTCCGGTCGTTTCTTTTATCGATACATTTGGCGGAGATACTTCCATGGAATCTGAAATCGGGGGACAATCCTTTCTGATTTCCGATTGCATTAGTCGCTACGGAGGGGTTAAAACAGCCCTTGTTTCTTATGTGATAGGTGAAGGCGGGAGTGGTGGTGCCTTGGCTTTGCAAGTAGCCGACAAGAGTTATATGCTTGAGAATTCTTTGTACTCGGTGATTGCACCTGAGAGTTGCTGTCGTATTATCTTTCATCGCAGGTTGACTTCCGGTGAAAATATTGAAGACACGGTTCCTGATGCACTTGAAATGTTAAGGCCCGGTGCAGAGCATATCAAGGAAATTGGAATGATCGATGGTATTTTACCCGAACCCATAAATGGTGCCCACGAAAATTATGAATTTACCATCGACACGATAAAAGAATCGCTTACCCTGACACTAAAAGACTGGGTTGTAGAATTAAAAACAGGGGAGAAGGTACTGAAACCCAAGTTGGTTGATAAATTGGTTGTTGAACGACGACAGCGGGTACTGAATTATGGAATGTTTGAGGATACGATTGATAAGCTTACCAAGCGTAAAATTATGAAAAGCGTTCATGAAAAAATAAACACCGTTGATATTGAACGCGAAGAATTTTACACCCAATTACTCATGAAGGCCCATATGGAAGAAAAGGGCATTGAAGAAACCGAGCTGTTCGAGTGTACAAAAGAGTGGGATGTTGATAAAAATCTTTTTAAAGTCAAGGGTGGATGTGGTTTTGTACCCTACCAACAATATGTTGATAATTATTATGCCTGCCCAAAGTGTGGGAAAGGAGAATATCTTACTGTAGAGGAGCAAATTGATAAAGTTTGTGACCCCAACACCTTTGAAGAAATCGAAAGTGATTTAACCATTCATAAATTAATTGGGAAAGAACGCTATTACTTTGGGCAATATCAAAAATCACTTGATAAAACTACCGAAACCTGTTTCTCGAAAGAAGGGCTGGTTGCAGGAAGTGCAAAACTTAATGGCAAACCTATCGTGTTAATTGTTACGGATTTGAAATTTTTTGGTGGTTCCTTCGGAGCCGCATTTGGCGAAAAGTTTAAACGTGCCGTTGATTTTGCCGTTAAAAATAAGTTTCCGATGGTTTCAATTTGCGCATCAGGCGGAGCCCGGATGAATGAAGGACCCATGTCACTGGCTCAAATGGCAAAAATGAACATGGCCATTTTAGATTTGAAAAAAGCCGGAGTTTTATATTTATCGGTTATTACCGGACCGACCACTGGAGGTGCCTATGCAAGTTATGCTACGCAGGGCGATGTGATGTTTGGTGAACGAGGTTCGCTGGTTGAATTTGCAGGTCCAAGGGTCGTGACCGGTGCAGGTTTTGAAGTGGATAAAGAAATTGTTTGTACTGATAATTTGCACGAAACAGGAAAAATTCAACATTTGGTCGATCGTAAAGGCTTAAAGGAAAGTCTGGCTTACTATGTTAATATTTATCACGACATGACTTTCCCTGCGGAGAGAAAAATAACCGGCAGGGTAAATGACTTCCGAAAACCTGTTGAACCAAACTTTGTTTCTTAAAAAGGTTAAGTATTAAATCTACTTGGAATAAATATGGGCCATCTATCATGCCATGTTTATCTAAAATTTGTCATATCGGGATATTTTTACAACGAATTCGCTATCAACAATCTAGTTCGGAAAAAAGTATATCTTTGTAAGAAAAAATGATACTTCTTTTAACCTATCTCTTTCTAGCGCTGGTTGTTTCATTTACATGTTCCATTATGGAAACCGTTCTTCTTTCAACACCAAATTCATTTCTGATTGTTAAAGAGGAGAGTGGAAACTCCTGGGCAAAAACCTTTTTAGGACTCAAGAACAATATAGACAAACCACTTTCAGCCATCCTTTCGTTAAACACGATTGCTCATACAGTTGGAGCTGCAGGTGTAGGAGCTCAAGCTGTGGTATTATTTGGTGATGCGTACTTCGGGCTGGTATCCGCTATACTTACAATCTTGATCTTGGTCCTTACTGAAATCATTCCTAAAACAATCGGTGCCAGATATTGGAGGAGCCTGGCTAAACCTGCTTCAATTGTTATCAATGCTATGATTATAATAACTTATCCCCTGGTTGTTTTTTCGGCACTAATTACCAAAGCCATTTCCAACAATCAACAGGAACAAACAACTAGCCGGGAGGAAATCGCTGCACTTGCAAGTATTGGAGCAGATGAAGGGGTTTTTACAGAAAAAGAACATAAGATCATTCAGAATCTACTCAAGTTGAAGAATGTGAAGGTCACTGAAATAATGACACCAAGGGTTGTTGTGGCTGTTGCTGACGAGAATCTATCACTTGCTGATTTCTTAAAGAATAAGGACTACCTTAAATTTTCACGTATACCCATTTATTCCGAGAATGACGAGAACATAACGGGTTACGTTTTCAGACAAAAGGTTTTTGAGAAACTAGCCGAGGATCAGCACGAATTAAAACTCAGGGACATCAAGAGAGACATCGTTATTGTCCACGACTCCATAGTGCTTTTTACGCTCTGGGAGAAACTGCTTGAAAAAAAGGAACATATCGCATTAATAGTCGATGAATATGGTGGTTTGGACGGTATAGTAACAATGGAAGATATCATTGAAACATTTCTGGGATTGGAAATAATTGACGAGAAGGACACCATTACAGATATGCAAAAGTTTGCCCGTGAACGGTGGAATGCACGACAGTCAAAATACAATTTATTGGACCAATTAAAGAATCAGGATGGATAAAAACGCCTCCTATTAAATATGATTCTGAGTGGTCGGCTCTGCCTGTCCCTTGATGGCGGGAACCCGGTGATAAGTCAGTGTGAAACTAAGCTGCCCTATTGTGCGAATCCATGCTTTAGGCATTTAAACTTAAAGCTTTTAACTACTATAATTAATTAAAATTATTCTCTTGGTAGCTTTAGCGATACCATTGCAAGAGTCATCATGAATCCATTTATATTGTAATATTTTGAAAAGGAATTCGTCTTCTCCGTGAATTATTTAAAATTAAAACTATGAAAAAATTGTTCATCCTATTCTTCGGAATGATTATTATCACTAATTTATTCGGACAATCGAATGATGTTCCAAAGCAAACACAAATAATGACACTTGGTGTCTTTCATTTTGCCTATCATAATCTGGATGTTGTAAAAACAGAAAAAAAAGATCAGATCTCGGTACTTGATGAACCTTTTCAATCGGAAATTATTGAAATATGTAAAGCCATTGAGGATTTTAAACCTAATATGATCGCAATAGAAGCCTTACCGGCTAAACAAAACCAAATAGATTCATTATATACATTATATAAGTCGGATAGACTTACATTGGATAAAGATGAAATTTATCAACTTGCTTTCCGGATTGGGAAAAATTTGAACCTGTCTCAAATTGATTGTGTTAATGACTGGGGCAAACATTATGCTACTCTTGAAGCGTTATTTGATGATAGTATCCGATCCGCTAATTTTGAAGATTATTATCTCAATTCTCCCGATTCAATCTATAAGCTGACTAAACCATCCGGAAAAGTGAATAGTATCATCAATAAATTGGTCGAACTAAATAACCCCCAGTATATTAAAAACCGGTTGTCAGTATATTTGTTGACTCCATTTAAATATGAAGAACAGGACGGTGATTTTATTGGAGTTGATTTTGAAACAGGCAGGTGGTTTAACCGGAACCTAAGAATTTTCAGGAATCTTCAGAGAATAACTTCTAATCCCGATGATAGAATTTTATTGATCATTGGTGCTGATCACCTCAATTTGTTAAATTATCTCATCGATGTTTCAAAAGAATTTGATTACGTTTCACCTTTACCATATTTAGAAAATGCAAAAGTACACATTGACTTGTAAGCTAATAAGTATTCGTTTTTGTATGAGAATTATGAGATTTATATAAAATAGCACACTGTTATGTTTCTAAACTTCTATCAATTTTATTTCACTACTACTTAAAACTTAAGCATTAACAGCAGTAAAAGGTCATGCTCCAGGCAATTAAATTTAAAGGCTTTCACTACCAATAAAATGGATCTATTCTCTGATTGCGGTGAGGTTCATTTACTTAACCTATAATCATTTACACAATATTATTATCCTAATGAATCCCTCAGATGCTTTGTAACCAGTATAAGCGAAGAATCATCAGGGTCGGTAGTTTCTTCAAATCCCAATCCTTTGGCAAGCTGGAGCATCCCAGGGTTATCTTTGAGTACAGAACCATAAATTCGTTTTAATTCACGAGCTTGGGCATGATTTATCAATGCTTTCATCAGTTTTGCCCCAAGACCACGATTTTGCCATTCATCGGCAACTACAATTGCAAATTCGCATCCCTCGTCATCTGCATCAATGATGAACCGTGCAACACCGATTTCTTCTTCCAATGATTCTCCTTTATATAGCATAATCAGGGCTTCTTCGTTCAGCGGGTCGGGATTTGTAAACCGCTCCAGATCCTCCTTATTTAGTTCTTTGATTGATCCGTGAAAGCGCAGGTAGCGGGATTCAACCGAAAGTTTACGTACGAATTTTTGTTCCATGGTTGCATCACCATGAGCCATATGGCGAAGTATAAACTTTTCCCCATCATCAAAATCCCATTTTTCAGTATTGGCATTGTCAACCATGATCTGATCCTCCATATGTTAAAAAATGACTTGTTAAAACTTAAGCAACATTTCATATTGCCCAAATCCGGCTTGAAACCCAAGGCTTTCAAGAAAAATTTTAGTGCCTTTATCTATGAAATCGGTATTGATAATTTTTAAAATGCCACTCATGCTGGTACTACTAAATGTTTTAAAAAGTGCCGTTCCCAATCCTTTTCTTCTGAAATTTTTGGCAATGGCAAATTGAGGAATATCTCCTGTATGCGGTTCAATAATTCCATAGCCAATTAAATTCTCTTCATTGAAAATGCCGAGAATTTTAAAAAACGATTGCTTACGTTGAATTGAATCGGATGAGTTTTGCCAGGATGGTGCAAAATCCCGGAAAGTACTGAATAATTCCCATTGGGGGTTTTCGAGTTCAAGGAATAAAAATTCTGCTCCCAAATTCTTAGCCTCAAACTTAACCTTACCAATGGGAGAAACAAAATAGTCAAACTCTCTGAGTACCTCAAAACCGGCCTTTTTGTATAATTCATAGGCCTTGGTATTTGTCTTGATCACTTCAAGTAAATATTGATTCACCTTATGCTGCTTCAATACCGGAAGCGATTCATCAAAAATGTGTGTGGCAATTCCTTGTTTTCGATAATCCTTTACAATTCCCGTTCCTGTGTCATAGGCGGTAAGTTGATTGTTCCATAATCCAACTCCGTTCAAGGTGAAACCAACCAGTTCTTTATCATCAAAAGCACCAAACGATAATTTAGGCGCAAAGCCTCTTCGTTCAATCATGTATTGAAGTTGAGGAACGGTCATGTCAAATGGTTCCTGATAATCGGCAAAAGCTTTTTGAAATGCCTGATGAATGCTTTCGATAGAGGTGTTTGTTAATGGTTTAATGGTGATCATCTTCTTGTTTTTTTGTTAAAAAGGTGTTGTTGTATAACTTCTTTACTTGTAAGAGATCATAATGAGTTAAACGTAAATCTCTAAAATTTATTCCAGCTTCTTTTTTATAGAAGTATAGAATAACCATCGTTGTAACAATATATGAAATACTACTTGCAAATCCTGCTCCCAATATCCCAAATGCCGGAATCATCCAACTAAATAAAGGAATGGCAGTACAAAGTCCTACAAAAGATGCCATGGAATTAAGATGGTACTTGCCTGTTCCCGAAAAATAGTGGCTGATGATGATATTCAAATTGAGAAATAAAACACCTGGAGCCAGTGATTGAATAACCAATCGTACATCTCCAAAGCCTTCTCCAAATATAAATTTATAAAAAGAGGAGGGAAGAAAAATCATGGGCAGTAATATGACAAAACTGATCACAAAACTCAATTTACTTAAGATTAGGGTGAGTTTTTGAGCTTCTTTTTTGTCGTTCATATTCACAATTCTGGAATATTGCACCATGCTGATACTTCTGCTTAGGAGCCAAACCGATTCGATAAGTGAAGTTCCATTTGAATAGATCCCGACTTCTGCTTCGGAATAGACTTGACCTAACCAATAATAACTCATCCGAAAGCTTAACATCTGAAAAATATGTGCCAATTGATTAAGAAATCCCAAACGGAACATCTCTGAGAGTATATTAAAATTAGATTGCAGTTTAAATATTACAGGTGTTCTTTTTGCCTTAATTAATAGTATAAAGCTTATAATTAGCAAGATGCTAAGTGAGAAATAGAGTGCATTAAAATAGGTGTCGATACTTATGCTAATTCCCCATAAAAAGTAGGTGAGGAGGAATCCGATAATCATGAGTGGTTGCAGAAACCAAATGAGATTGGCAGTTTTTACTCTTTCGAGCCCAATGAGAAGGTTCGAATGAATGGAGATAAAAGATATAAATATTGATAAAATACAGATATTTAAAATTAAGGGGTCTTCAATAATCCGGGTTGTGGTCAGGATAAAATAAAAAGCCAAACTCATTAAAATGGACCAGATGTAGGAAGGTAATAGCAAACGCGAATATCCATATCGTGGCACTAAATAAACCAAAGTGCTTCCACCTACTAAATTTGAAAAGATGAGTATATAGGTGATGGTCGCAATAATTAGTCCCTGCTGTCCTTTGCCAATGGCTCCAAGATGTTGGGAAATGAAGATTGCAATCAGCAAATTTAAAACTGCTGAAAAAACGCGGGTACCTAAGGTATTGATGATTTTTTGAAACAAACTTAATTCTTATAAATTGATGTGTAAATATCGTAAAGTTTTTTACCAATTACCTCCTTGCCAAAATGATCGATGGCGTATTGCCTGATTTCATTTTTATTAAAGAATGCCAATTCATCCAAGGTATGATTTAATATTTTTAAAAATTGATCTTCATTTCCGGCTTCAACCAAAGCACCTCTTTTACTGTTCAGATGCTCATGAATGCCTCCAACCCGACTTGAAATTACCGGAACCCCGCATGCAAAACTTTCTAAAATAACCACAGGTAAGTTTTCGTAGTGGCTGAACAAAATCATCAAATCAGCAGAACTGATCGCCTCTGTTAATTTTTTCTCTTGCAACATGCCTTCGAAAAAGACTTGTTTATTCGTGAGTCTGTATTTATCCGAAACTTGTTTCATCCGATCAAAATCTTCCCCTTCACCTATTAAATGCAATTCAAAATCTTGTCGGATGACGCTCAATTTTTTAATGACCCTTAAAATTCCACTGATGTTTTTTTGTGCATCGGTAAAACACGAAAGATGAACGATTTTTTTAGTAGCATTATTTTTTTGATTTGGATAGGGAACGAAAAGACCAACATCCACCACATTTGGAATGACCTGGTAATTTATATTTTTTAAACCAAACAACTGCATGGCATATTGGAGGTTTTCTGTAACGGGCATTACAGCTTTAGCATTTTTAACAACCATGCCGGTAATCATCTGTCGGAGGCGCCCTTTGAATGAATTAACTTCAGGTAAGTATCTTGTCCAGTGTTCGGTGATGACATAAGGGGTTTTAGTAAAAAGCCCATAAATCATTGCAATTAAACCAAGCCTGGTTAAAACATTTACATGAATAAGATCAGGTTTCCGATGAGTATTCGATATAAGTTTAATTCCTTTAAAATTGTAAAAAAAGAATTTGAGCAAGTTAATTATTCGAGCAAAAAATGTAATTGGGAACCGCGATTTTCGAAAATAAATTCGATAGGTTTGAATCCTCTCTTCCGCTGTTATTGAAACTTCTGTTTTATTTACTTTTATTTGATCGTCAGGATGTACATAAAGTACGCTAATATTGCAATGTTTCGTAACTGACTCCGCATGCCGTTTAATGAATAACCCGGGCATGGGATCGTACTTATTCGGATACCATTTGGGTAAGTATAAAACGTGAATATTTTTTGAATGAGGTTGTAATGGCATCCCTTTTATTCGTTGAATTGCCAAATAAAAATAAGAATAATTTATAAGGAATTGTTGATTAATTTAATGGCATTGTCCAATCGCTCTTTTCCGATTCCTGAAACGATTTTATAATTGAATTTGTGGAATTTTAATACCTTCCGATACTTCTCGAAAAAGTATTCCCTTAAATCCGGATGTTCTCGCTGTGGATCCGGTTCCCAAGGCAGATCAATATCGCAAAGCAAATATAAATGGTAATCGTTTTTTTTAATCTGCTCTAAAATCCATGGGTCACAATTTTGGTATTTGTGTTCACTCCAAATTTTTGTAACGATCAATTCTGTGTCACAAAACAAAAATCGATGAGCCTTTTTTGCTGTTTCAGATTCCAGATTAACCTGTGATTTAGCGATGGTCAGAATATCTGCTTGGGTATAAGGTCTGCCGAGTTTGTCAATGTATTCACGGGCAAATTCAGGAACCCATAAATCATGGTAATACTCGGCTAATTGTTGACATAGCCTTGATTTTCCGGTCGATTCCGGTCCGGTGATGGCAATTCGTTTAAGCAATTTCCTGTGTCTCCTTAACTTTTCTTTTCCATTCAATATAACCTAAAACTGCCAGAACTAAAAATATGGAAAACTGAAATGAGGTGAGCATAAGTCCTTTGTTAAAATACAGGGGTATTGAAATCGCATCTCCAATGATCCAAAGTATCCAGTTCTCAACTTTCTTGCGTGCCATCAGCCACATTCCAACAAGAAAAATTGCCGTTGTCAGCGAATCCCAATAAGGTACATTGCTATCGGTGTAATTCAAAAGGACATAAATTAAAATCACTAAAAAGACAAAGAATAGGATAACATTAATAAAATATTCCTTTTTTGTGCAAAAACTGATAGGCAGAATTTTTTCTTTTTTGTCTTTTTTGGTCCATGCATACCAACCGTATATGCTCATTACAAAGTAAACAAAGTTAATGCCCATGTCAGCGTAAAGTTTTACCCCAACGCAGATGTAAACATAAATTATAACACTGATAATTCCCGTGGGATAAACTTTGATGTCGGCTTTTTTAGCATACCAAACGCTCAATAAACCAAAAAATACAGCAATGATTTCCAGTAAAGTAGTATTAAGGATATTTTGGTTTAAAACGTCAAAGATATTGTCTGAATTCATTAATTTGTGCTCAGATTGGCGTTAACGATTTTAAGTATAAAAACAGAATGAGGTATTTCAAATGATTTATGGATTTCTTCAGTTAATGCATTCATTACATCAAAATACTCACCAAAGACCTGCGTACTCATCCCATTTGTTTTGGCTTTTATTTTTTCATGTTTATTCAGCCGATCAATAAAATCAAGAATGGCAGGGATAAACTCTTCCTTTAGCGGGTAGTAACTGATGTCAACAGAGGTATTCATAAAATGGTATTTAATGTTTAAGAAGTTGTTATAAACGAGATTATCTCATGTCAACAATTTCAAAGTTGGGATAGTTTGCTTCATTAAAAACAAATTCAAACTCACCAACTTTTTTGTTTAATGTGTATTTTTTGATGGTATAAGAATAGGTGCTTCCGTTTTTATCAAACATAGAGAAACTGTAAATTTGATCTAATCCTTTTTCAATGGCAACTTCAATTTTTGTGTACGTTCGGCCTTTGAGAGGGGTCAGTTCAATCAAATCGACTGTTTTCCCCTTAATTACATCTTCTTTAAGATAGACTGATTTGTAATTATCGCCATAAGAATTTAACAAATTAGTGGGAGTGATTGATTCCTCATTTTCTTCTACATCATTTATCATCACTTCCTGGTTTTCCATTAATAGGGTCCACATGGTTTTGCCATCTGATATAACAATTTGCTCCGATAAAGTGAGTTTGTATTTATCGCCCATCACCAGTAAAACTCCATTCTTGTTGTCGTGGATATCTGCCTCAACATTGTCCATCGCAAGTGTGAATTCAACTTCCATGGTTTTATATGATTCGGTTTTAGCGATAACACGGTCAAGTATTTCGGTAGCTTTTTTATCCTTTTGGGCAAAACTTCCAATTGCTATAATTAAAGAAATTAGAAGTAAAAATGTTTTTCTCATTAGATTTTAAATTGAGTTTTTTTATTCCTTGTTTAAGTCTTTTAAAAATTGGTCTAAGGCAAATTCATTGGCAATTTTAACCTCTCTTGCTTTACTTCCTTCGAATGGGCCGACAATTCCTGCAGCTTCCAATTGGTCAATAATTCTTCCTGCCCTGTTATAACCCAATTTGAGTTTTCGTTGTAATAATGATGTTGATCCTTGTTGCGTTTGCACGATAATATGTGCAGCATCTTCAAACAATTCATCTCTATCGCTGAGATCAATATCCGTGCCACCATTTATGTCATTATCATCCGCATACTCCGGTAGAAGGTAAGGCGTTGCATAGGCGCGCTGTGAACCTATAAAGTCAGTTATTTTTTCAACTTCATCCGTGTCCAGAAAAGCACATTGCAAACGGGTTAAATCACTTCCGGTAGCTAAAAGCATGTCTCCACGTCCGATCAACTGATCGGCTCCGCCTGTATCCAAAATGGTTCGGGAGTCGATTTTTGAAATTACACGATACGCAATACGGGCCGGGAAGTTCGCTTTTAT
>PHDM01000071.1 GCA_002840985.1 Bacteroidetes bacterium HGW-Bacteroidetes-17 | reverse complement strand
AATTTGGAAGCCATCCTGATTCGAAATTGATTGATTCGGAAGTTTGGAAAAGCAGATTTACCCAAGGCATTCCTGACGGATGTTGGATTGGTTGCAATATGGCTTGTGCCAAAGGAGTTGATAATTATCAATTAAGAACCGGTCCCTATGCCGGAGATAAAGTAATTGTTGACGGCCCTGAATATGAAAATGCAGGTGGTCTTGGATCGAACTGTGGAATATTTAACCCGGATTATGTAATTGAAGCAAACTTTTATTGCGATACTTACGGTATTTGTACCATTTCATGGGGAACCCTGCTGGCTTTTATAATGGAATGCTACGAAAATGGCATTTTGAATGAAGAAAGAACCGGAGGATTAAAATTAAATTTCGGAAATGCAGATTCTGCAATGGAACTTCTTCATCGCTTGGCCCGAGGTGAAGGTTTTGGTGTGATTGCCGGAATGGGTGTTCGGAAGATGAAACAACTATTTATTAAAAATGGTTGGGGCGATCCAAATTTCATCCAGGATATTGCGATGGAAAATAAAGGCCTTGAATATTCAGAATATATTTCGAAAGAATCACTGGCTCAACAAGGTGGATTTGCCATGACCAACAAAGGCCCGCAACACGATGAAGCCTGGTTAATATTTATGGATATGGTTAATAACCAAATCCCGACTTTCGAAGCCAAAGCCGAAGCATTGCATTATTTCCCAATGTTCCGAACCTGGTTTGGGTTGGTAGGTTTATGTAAACTTCCTTGGAATGATGTTGAACCAACAAATAATGCTGAAACATCAGAACCTGCAAAAGTTCCGGAACATGTTGACAACTATGTTGCAATTTACAAAGCCGTGACCGGTAAAGATTTCAGTAAAGAAGAATTAATAACCATGTCGGAACGGGTTTATAATTTCCAACGTATTTTCAATCTCCGCAAAGGATTTGGGGTCAGAAAATATGATGCACAACCCTATCGTGCTGCTGGTCCTGTTACTGTTGAAGAATATGAATCAAGAGCAGAACGCTACGACAAACAAATGAAAGAAATCATTGGCATTGATCCGGTTGGAAAAACAACCCAAGAAAAAATGGCCATCACCCGTAAGCATCGCGAAGCACAATATGAAAAATTGCTTGATGCAGTATACTCACGCAGAGGATGGACGAAAAATGGTGTTCCAAAAATTTCACATTTAAAAAAATTGGGTATGGATTTACCCGAGCTTCTTGAATTAGTAGGCCCTCATCAGGAGGATTAATTAAATTAAAAAACCATTTACAAGGCTGCCCCACCTAAGGCAGCCTTTTTTTGTTCGTAAACGATCATTCAGTGTCCAATAACGATCAGCTTGTTTTAGCCAAACCTAATAAATACCTTGATATATAAAACTTTAATCGATTTTGGTTATGGCATGATTTTAGTAAAACTAAATACTTAGTTGCTGATTTTTATTCGTGTATGAAATTAAAAATGCAGATATTAATTAATCACAATAATTAACATGATAATACATTATTTCAAAATTATTTTCAGAAACATCATCCGAAATAAGCTTTACACCTTAATCAACCTGATCGGTTTTTCAATGGGTACCGCAGCAAGTTTGCTTTTATTGCTTTATGTGCAGCATGAGCTAAATTTCGATCAATTCCACCATTATAAAAATCAAATTTACCGGGTTACCAGTATTGGGCAAAAGTCAGGAAATATTGAAGCCCGGACACCGTTTAAACTTGCCCCTGGATTAAAATCTAACTTTCCGGAAATTGAAAAAGCCTGCAGGATTCGCGAGATGGAATATACGGTAAGAAGAGGTGAGCATTTCATCAAAGAGAAAAATTTCATTCAAGTTGACACAACCTTCTTTGATTTGTTTTCATTCAAAATCATTTATGGAAACGCCATAAATCCTATTGCAGAAAACAATTCGGTGGTAATCACAAAATCAACTGCCGATAAATATTTTCCTAATGAAAATCCAATTGGAAAAATTCTTGAAATCACCTACCGTGAAAAGGTTTATCCACAACAAATAACTGCGGTGATTGAAGATTTTCCTGTAACTTCACATATTCAGGCCGATTTCATCCTGCCCATTTACACCACTATCTGGAGTTATGAAAACATTAACCGTCAACTCGCAAGCCCTTCCTTCGAAAGTTGGGGGTCAAATGAATTCCTGACCTATATTCTTCTTTCCCAATCGCATGACCCAAAGCAGCTTATTGAAAAATTTCCTCAATTTATCACAACAAATATCTCCTTCAACTATCCTCTTGGAAAAACATTTATGTATGCTTATAATTTGCAACCCTTGCGAGAGGTACACCTATTTTCTGAGCGTTTTATCTCAGATGTGGAAAACAGAGGAAGCTTGACACAAATTTATCTTTTCGGTGGTATTGCTATATTAATCTTACTCATTGCCATCATTAACTATATCATTTTATCAACCGCCAAATCACTGAGCCGTTCAAAGGAAATCGGATTACGAAAAGTAATTGGTGCAACCCGTGCGAAAATCATGAAACAGGTCTTGAGTGAATCTATCTTTCTTTCACTTTTATCCATCCCGTTTGCCATTCTAATTGCCGATCTTTTTTTACCACGACTGAATGAACTTTTTGGAAAATCAATCGAACTGGCCATATTCAGCAATCCAATTATTATGGTAGTTTTACTCCTTATCTCTCTCTTTTCGGGAGTTATTTCGGGCAGTTATCTCTCTTTTTATCTTTCTTCTTTTAAACCCGTTGATGTATTTAGAAGCCAGGTTAACTTAGGATTGAAGGGTTCCTTTTTTCAAAAAGCTTTAATTATGGTGCAATTGATCATATTTATCGGATTGATTATTTGTGCCGGAGTTATTTACAATCAGGTACGATTCATGAAAGAAAGCAAGGTGCTTGGTTTTAATAAAGAAAATTTGATTTCCGTAGTAGTCGAAAACAAAACTATTTCCGATAAATACCTGTCTCTAAAAGCAGAGCTATTGACAAATCCGGATGTTTTGTATGTTTCCAGTGCATTTTCTGATCCCCCGTCTTTTAATACAACTTTTGTGGTTTCCGGAAGTGCCATCCATCCAGGATCCGGACGAAAATACTGGTACAGCTCGAGTGGTGGCAGCTTACCTGAAAACACCAAGGATCTTCTTATTTATGAAAGCAATTCGGTAGATTATGATTACATCGAAACCCTTGGAATAGAAATAATTGAAGGCCGATCGTTCAACAGTAAAAGTAGAACCGATCGGAGAGCCGTGATTGTAAACGAACAGTTTATAAAGGAATTTAATGTTGCTAATCCGCTTACTGAGAAATTCAGGTTTACGGATGAGGATTTGATGATTGTAGGTATCGTTAAAAACTACCACTCCAAATCACTGACAGAAAAAGTTCTACCAGTAATAATGTACATGAGTGATCGTTCTGGTCCCCGTTATATGAGGCAGATCGTAATTAAACTGAGCGGGGAAAACACTGCTGAAACCCTTTCTTTTATTGAGCGTAAGTGGAAAGAAATTAATCCAAATACTCCTTTCGAATATAGTTTTACCGACGTTTATATTGAGCAGATGTACAAAACGGAGATGAACCTGGCAAAACTCATAGGGTTCTTCGCTATTATAGCAATTTTCATTGCATCGCTTGGATTATTTGGCCTTTCTCTTTTTATTGCACAGAAAAAAACACGGGAAATTGTGATCCGAAAAACTATGGGTGCTAGTGTTTTGAACATAATCATTCGTTTGTTGCGACAGTTTTTCGCTATCACAATAGTTGCTAATATCATTGCCATTCCTTTAACCTACTATTACATGGAAAAATGGCTTCAGAATTTTGAATACCAAAGCATAATGGATTACCGGATTTTTATAGGTGCCGGATTATCATCTTTGATCCTATGTTTATTGACGGTATCGTTTCACTCGGCAAAAGCAGCAATAATTAATCCGGTGGAAGCCTTGAAGTATGAATAAATAGTATTTCAAATTATGCTTAAATTCCTACATTTGTATTGTGAAATAATTATCAATTAACTAAAGGAATTTTATCATGTTTAAAACAAACGAATATTTCGACGGCAACGTTAAATCAATTGCTTTTGAAACAGCAGAAGGACCTGCAACCATTGGAGTTATGGCGGCCGGCGAATATGTTTTCGGAACTGGGACCATCGAACACATGACCGTTACCTCAGGTGAGATGACTGTTCAGCAGCCAAATGAAACTGAATGGAAAACTTACAAAGCTTTTGAAACTTTTATCGTTGCCAAAGATGTAAAGTTTAAAGTAAAAGTTAAAGAAGATACAAGCTACCGCTGTTTGTACGTCTAATTTAGATCGCCTAAAAATGCAAAAGGATATGTTTTTTCATGTCCTTTTTTTTTAATTTTGTGAACGATATGAATATCACTTCATAACGAGACATTATGGGTATGAACGATAAAACTGGACAGCATAAAGTCCTATTAAACTATAAGGTTTGGCTTTCGTCTATTACCGGAAACGGAATAGTTGGCGAAACCGAATATCGTTTACTTAAACATATTGCAAATGATAAATCGTTAAAAGCTGCCTCCGATGATCTTGGGATCAGTTATCGAAAAGCCTGGGGCGACCTGAAAAAAGCGGAGGAATTTTTGGGTTATCAATTATTGGATCGGCAGCGAGGTGGGAAAAATGGCGGAAATTCGATTGTAACTGATAAGGCTTTAAAATTGATTGAGGCGTACGAAGCTTTACAACAAACTTTTGACGATCAGGTTGAGGCCGCATTTATTGAGTTCAAAAATAAATTAAAATAAGCCTAAAGTTTTTAAATCTTTATTTCTGGCAAAATAAACACCGTCGAAGAAATTTATTTACTACATAATTTTCAAATTAACTTAAGTTTCAATTAATTCAGGTCTGGAATGGATAGATTAAATATTGCTTCAGGTGGTAAATGGGAGGATATCGTAGGATATTCAAGGGCAGTTCGGGCAGGCAACATGATTTTTGTCGCGGGGACAACTGCTTATTCGGATAATGGTATTGTTGGGATAAATGATCCTTATACTCAAGCCGTTTATATCTTTAAAAAAATCGAATCTGCAATTAATGAAGCAGGTGGCCAGCTTAAAGATGTTGTTAGCACTCGCATGTTTGTCACTGATATTTCAAATTGGGAAGAAGTTGGTAAGGCACATGGTGAATTTTTTAAAGATATCAAACCTGTTGCCACTATGGTTGAAGTTAGTTCTCTGATTGATCCGGGTTTGCTGGTTGAGATTGAAGCTATTGCGGTGGTTTAATAATTTTTGTATTATTGTTTGATAATCGAATCTATTTACAAACTAAATCAACTATTATGGACCAATGTATCATTAATTTTGGCGGCTTTAATTGGCTGTCGGTATTTGTTGCAGCCATCATCGGATTTGCACTTGGAGCTTTCTGGTATTCCCCACTTTTATTTTCAAAACCATGGATGGATCTTCAGAATCTTAAAGAAGAAGACCTTAAAACAGGATGGGGGAAAGCAATGATTGTCACTTTTATTACAACTTTACTAACAGCCTTCGTTCTTGAAGCTGTAATCGCAACCTGGCATCTGACATTCTGGGGGCATGCATTCCCTATATCGATCATGTTTGGATTGTTTTTATACGCAGGAAATCAGTTATCTGATTTTATGTATTCACGTCGCCCGATGAAATTATTTTGGATCACGTCGATGTATAGATTTGTCATGATTCTCATCATGTCGATCATTCTCATTTTATGGCAATAAGCAATTATTTAGCTATAAAAAAGCCTGCAAAAATGCAGGCTTTTTTTATTTCAAACGTTAATAAATATTAAAATAATATGGTTTGGCTTTTTTTTTCACTATCTTTATGACGTTTTAAAAATTACCTGCCTATGAGAAAAACCTTACTCTTACTAATCTTCTCGGGTATATTTTTTTTCGGTTCATACGGGCAGGAAATTCAAATTTTTAATTCGCAAAACATTCAAATCCCGAACAATTCAGTCATTCAGGTGTATGGCAACCCTACGGATATGCAGATCATATCCTTATTTGGAATCAAAAACTCAAGCCTGAAGGATATTACTTTAAGTGTTACGAAAGAGGTAATACAAAACGCAGATGGAAGTGATAATTCATTTTATTGGGGTTCAAAGATTGAAAAAAATGAAACACCAACTAATACATTAAGTTTGGCACCAAATCAGTTGTTTGAAGATTTTTCTACCGTTTATAATCCAAATTTCAGCAAAGGGACGAGTTTAATTAGATATTCATTCTTTGATACCAACAACCCTCATATCACAACTACCATAACCATTGAGTATATTACCAACGGAATTAATGAATTGGCCAAATTTAAACCAGAATTGGCGCTTTCTGATGCCTATCCAAATCCTGCCGAATCAATGGTTTATTTCGATTTTACGTTACCAGGGAATATTTTTGAAGCAAAAATAATAATCCGAACCTTATTAGGTTCAATAGTAGCGGAATCAAATCTTGAAGGATTCCATGGTAAAGCAACCATTAATGTTGGCGAGTTTATTGAAGGGATTTATTTTTATTCACTGGTGGTGGGCTCTGATATCAAACTCACAAAAAAGCTAATTGTGAAACATTAAAAAAGCTCCCTCGGTTATGAAGGAGCTTTTTTTTATTTAGATATTGAATGCTTTCTTAATTCGATCAACATAATCAAGTTTCTCCCAAGCAAAAAAGTCAACTTGTTTAAAGAATTGATCACCACGTTTTGTGGTTTGTTCATCTTCGTAATAGACCTCTACCTCTTTAGCATAATAATCACGGCCAAAATGACCATAGGAGGCAGTTGCTTCAAAAATGGGATTCTTCAAACCAAATCGTTCCACAATTGCATATGGTCTGAGATCAAAAACTTCATTTAATATTTTTGCGATCTCACCATCCTTGATTCTTTTGCCATCCTTATTCTTAAGCTTTGATGTATTGTAAGTATTAACAAATAAACCCACAGGTTTAGCAACTCCTATAGCGTATGCAACCTGAATGAGTGCTTCATCAGCAACCCCTGCAGCAACAAGATTTTTAGCCATATGACGTGCGGCATAAGCAGCAGATCGATCAACTTTTGAAGCATCTTTGCCCGAAAAAGCGCCTCCTCCGTGTGCCCCTCTACCTCCGTAGGTGTCAACTATAATTTTTCGGCCGGTCAAACCTGTATCGCCATGAGGGCCACCAATTACAAACTTACCTGTTGGATTAACAAAAAGATTGAAATCATTTTTAAACAATTTTTTAATCCTGTTAGGCAATGAATTTTTCACCCTTGGAATTAATATTTTTTCGACATCCTCTCTGATTTTAGCGAGCATGGCAACTTCTTCGTTAAAGTCATCATGTTGAGTAGAGATCACTATGGTATCAATTCGCAATGGTCTTCCCGACTCACTATATTCGATTGTAATCTGTGATTTTGAATCTGGTCTTAGATATTTCATCCTCTTACCTTCTCTGCGTATATCGGCTAATTCCTGGAGAAATCTATGAGCTAATTCAATGGGTAATGGCATATAATTATCTACTTCAGTTGTAGCATAACCAAACATCATTCCCTGATCACCAGCTCCCTGATCCTCTTTCTTTGTACGGACAACACCTTGATTAATGTCAGCAGATTGCTCATGTATGGCAGAAATAATCCCACATGAATTATAATCGAATCGATAAGCAGCTTCTGTATATCCAATATCTTTAATTACCCGTCTTACAATGGTTTGGACATCCACATATCCTCTAGTTTTAACCTCTCCACTACAGACTACTAATCCAGTGGTTACAAGAGTTTCACATGCAACTTTTGATTCTGGATCATAACGAAGCATCTCATCTAATAAAGCATCAGATATTTGATCAGCGACTTTATCAGGATGTCCTTCTGAAACAGATTCTGAAGTAAATAAATAATTCATCTTTTATAAATTTAATTAATATCAAATTGTGAAATTGAGAGTTGGGAGGTAAACTAATTGGTTTAGCATTTTTTATCCGTGGTTGCAATCAATCAAATTTGTCCACAATCTCATTGCAAATATATAAATAATCATTGATTCTGAAAAAAATTACTTCTTTCTTGTTAATTCATGAAATACTCCTTCCAGTTTATTAGATTCCTGATTAAGCGATAGTATGGTAAGGTTATGCTTCATCGCGAATGCCATTAAATCTTTTCTTATATCTATATTTTCCTCACATTCAATAAGCCATTCGGAATTTTTCAGCTGCTGAATTCGCTTGATCCTTCCAATTGCCAATAAATCTTCCTCTTCAACATCAGCATTAAACTGAACATTTACAATATTGTTCTTTCCATTACCGATCACTAGTCTTGAAGTTGGCCCATCTGCAATTATTTTACCTTCATCCAAAATAATCACCCGTTCACATAACGCTTCTACTTCTTGAATGATATGTGATGAAAATAGGATTGTTTTATTGCTCCCCAATGATAAAATAAGCTTTCGAATTTCCACAATTTGGTTTGGATCCAAACCTGAAGTTGGTTCGTCAAGAATTAACACCTTTGGATCGTGCAATAACGCTTGCGACAAACCTACTCTTTGCTTAAGTCCCTTTGACAGTATCCCAATTCTTTTACTTAAATGATCCTTCAGCCCTGTTATTTCTATCATCTCGTTTATTCGACTTTTCTTAAGCTTACCCAAGTGATAAAACCCTGCCGAAAATTCTAAATATTCTCTAATAAACATGTTGGGATAAAGCGGATTGTTTTCAGGTAAATAACCAATATTCCTTCTCACATCCAGAGCCTGGGTTTCTACATTAAAGCCACAAATATCAACTTTGCCTGAATTGGGTCTGATTAAACAACTTAAAATTTTGAACAAGGTTGACTTCCCGGCTCCATTAGGTCCTAAAAGGCCAACAATTTCTCCAGGTTCAACACTGAAATTCAGGTTATTTAAAGCTTGTACTTTTGCGTAATTTTTACCTAAGTGTTCAACAAATATTGTCATAATTCCACGAAATTAAGAATTTCTATTTCCCTTCAAATAAAACGATCTTAATTTTATCATATTATATTCATTTGCCAATAAATTATTTACCTTTGCACCCACAATACGAGGAGCAATTATTAAAGAATGTAATTTTTCAACAAATTAGTGTTAGCAAATTTGTTAAATATAAAATTTAATTATATTTTTGCACCCCGTTTTAAACAAGGAACATTTTATTGAAAAGATATTTTGATGGATACATTAAGTTATAAAACAGTAAGTGCGAACAAAGCTACTGTTACTAAAGAATGGGTTTTGATTAACGCTGAAAACGAAGTGGTTGGCCGATTAGCATCAAAAGCTGCCAAATTGTTAAGAGGTAAATACAAAGCAAACTTCACTCCCCATGTCGACTGTGGTGATAATGTTATTATTATCAACGCTGAAAAAATTACCCTAAGCGGTAAAAAATGGACAGATAAAGAATATGTAAGGCATACTGGCTATCCAGGGGGACAAAGAACAACCACTCCTCTTGAATTAATGGCAAAAAACCCCACATCGATTGTAGAAAAAGCCATCAAAGGTATGCTTCCAAAAAATAAGCTTTCAAGTGCTATTTTTCGGAATTTATATGTATATGCAGGATCAGAGCATCCTCATGAAGCTCAGCAACCAAAAGAAATAAAATTAAATTCAATTAAATAATGATGGAAGTTGTAAACGCATTAGGCAGAAGAAAAACCGCTGTTGCCAGAATTTATTTAACCGAAGGCAATGGGAATATCATTGTCAATAAAAAAGATTACAAAGTATACTTCCCAACTGCTACCTTGCAATATATTGTAACGCAACCCTTTCATATTACTGAAACAGTAGGGAAATTTGACTTAAAAGTTAATCTGGAAGGTGGTGGAGTATCAGGACAGGCTGAGGCCTTAAGGCTTGCGATTTCACGTGCATTATGCAAAATAGATGAAGCTAACAGGCCTCCTCTAAAAGCTAAAGGATTAATGAGAAGAGATCCAAGAATGGTTGAACGTAAAAAACCTGGTCAACCAAAAGCAAGAAAAAAATTCCAATTCAGTAAACGATAAAATTTCATACACCACTGGATCGAGTTTAGTATCTAAATTGATAAGACTCCTGGAGAAAACGGGACTACTTATCAATTGTAAAAACAGAATGTAAACAAATAAAAAACAAAAAAATGGCACGAACAAATTTTGACCAATTGTTGGATGCTGGTGTTCACTTTGGCCACTTGAAACGTAAGTGGAATCCAAATATGGCACCATATATCTTTATGGAACGTAATGGCATTCACATCATTGATCTTTACAAAACTGCAGCGAAAATTGAAGAAACTGCAGCCGCATTAAAACAAATCGCCAAATCTGGCAAAAAAATCCTTTTTGTTGCTACAAAAAAGCAAGCAAAAGAAATAGTTGCTGAACACGTTAAAAGTGTTAACATGCCGTATGTTACTGAACGTTGGCCCGGTGGAATGCTTACGAATTTTGCGACAATCAGAAAAGCAGTAAGAAAAATGGCTTCTATCGACAAAATGATGGGAACCCCTACTTACAATAATTTCTCAAAAAGAGAACGTTTGCAAATTGCCCGTGAACGTGCCAAACTTGAAAAGAACCTTGGAAGTATTGCCGATTTAAATCGTTTACCTTCCGCTTTATTTATTGTTGACATCAATAAAGAACATATCGCTGTAGCTGAAGCAAAAAAACTTAATATTCCAACTTTTGCTATTGTCGATACCAACTCTAATCCTAAATTAGTTGACTTTCCGATTCCTGCAAACGATGATGCTACCAAATCAATTAATTTGATTACCAGTATTATTACCAATGCCATTGCAGAAGGGCTGGCAGAGCGCAAAATGGATAAAGATAAGAGAGCCGCTGAAGAAGAAACAGAAAGAGAAACCCAAGCTGCTTTAGATGCCGTTAAATCAAAAACTATTGCTGAAATCGAAGAACGTGAAGACGCAGAAATTGAAAAAGGAGCAAAACGGTCGTCGGGCGAAAAGGGGTTAAAAACATTAAAGGATATTGATGACGAGAAAAAACCCATGAAACGTCCTAGAAAACCAATTGCTAAGAAGGGGAAATAAAATATTCTTTGTAACCGAAAAATTAAAAAAATGACAAATATAACTGCAGCAGAAGTAAATCAATTAAGAAAACAAACAGGCGCCGGCATGATGGACTGTAAAAATGCCTTAGTTGAATGCGACGGCGATATGGAAAAAGCCATTGATTATCTTCGTAAAAAAGGACAAAAAGTAGCCTCTAAAAGAGCTGATAGGGAATCAACCGAAGGAGTTGTTATTGCTAAAACCAGTATTGACAAAACTTATGCTTCCGTAGTTATGGTTAATTGCGAAACTGACTTTGTTGCCAAAAACCAAGACTTTATCAATTATGTAAATTCAATTGCCGATCTTGCCATTGCCAACAAAGTTAAAAGCATTGACGAACTTAAGGAAATGGATTTGAATGGTCGTAAAGTTGCTGATACTATTATCGATCAAACCGGGATTATTGGTGAAAAAATTGAGTTGGGCAAATTCGAAATATTGGAAGCAACACAAGTATATGCATACAATCATCAAGGTAACCGATTAGCAACTATTCTTGGCTTAAATATCACCAGCAATCAGATAGGGCAAGAAATGGCTATGCAAGTTGCAGCTATGGCCCCTATTGCAGTTGATTCTTCGGATGTTGACCCTGGTGTTGTTGAGCATGAAAAAGAGATTGGTAAAGAACAAGCACGATTAGAAGGAAAACCTGAAGAAATGCTTGAAAAAATTGCCATGGGCAAATTGAACAAGTTTTTCAAAGAAAGCACTTTATTAAATCAAGATTTTATTCGCGACACGAAAAAAACCGTTAAGCAATATTTAGCTGAAGCCAATAAAGATTTAAAAATCACAGGTTTTAAAAGAGTTATGCTTGATAGTAAATAATCAAAAACTACAAATTATAAATATGAACACCTCGTAAAATTTACGAGGTGTTTTTTTTGGCTCAATTTTTGGATAATTTCAAAATGTTTTACTAATATCGATTAGTCAATTAGAGCAAATCATTTAACCCTTCAATCTTATGAAAAAACTCATTAAACAATTCAACGCTAAGGCCTTAATAATCCTGGCCATTGGACTTATTACCATAACCACACATGGACAAACCTATAACACTTATGAACAAGCATCTTTAACGGATTTTTTAAATGCAACTCATTCGGGGGCACTGCGAAGATCAATTTTAAGTGAAAATGACATAAAGGGGTCGCCCTATTTAAAAACCGAATTTGTTTTAGGTGATATTTTAACTTACAATAAAATACACTATGTAAATGTTCCGTTGCGATACAATATTTATAATGATGAAATAGAATTTGAGGTAGATAAAGAAAATTATCTGGCAATTTCCAGCCCGGAATCAATTCAAAAAATTATAATTGGGGACGATGCATTTATCTATACTGTTAAACGAAATAAAAAAGGAGAACAGTTCGGGTATTATCAACTACTTCACGAAGGTAAGGTTCGACTGCTGTCTCGGCACAATATCGTTTTTAAAGAAGCCACTAGAACAACAGGGTATAAAGCTGCCGAATCAGCCAAATTTGAAAAAAATTCGAATACATACTATTTACAAAAAGAAAATGATGAACCTCACGAGATATCAAATAAAAAAGATCTCGTAGCTATGCTGGGGCCACAGGGCGAAAAAATAAATTTATTAATTAAAAAAGAGAAGCTTAATTTTCGGAAAGAAGAAGATTTAATTAAACTTGTTAAATTTATGAATGAAAATCCTTAGATTAAGCTGTCAGACACTAATCATAGTTTTGTAAAATTCTCGGAAGGTTTATTGACTCTAATTTGCTTTTTAGTTAAATTTATGTCCTATTCTGTATTAAACCATAAATATTCACCTTTTAAATTAAATCTATGAAAATCAAACTAAGCCTAATTCAGATTCTCTTTAGTGTGGTTATTTTATTTCCCGTATCCCTTTTTGGACAAGAAACATCCGGCCTTTCTTCCACTCAAACCTTTGATGATTTTTTAAGCCTAGTTAATAAAGGTTCAATTAAGAGAGCAATTTTGACTGAAGGTGATATAAAAGGATCACCAAACCTAAACGATAACTTTATATTAGGGACAATCCTAACAAATAACAAAATTAAGTATGTGGATGTGCCTTTACGATATAATATTTACAATGATGATATAGAATTTGAAGTTGATAAGGACACATACCTAGCCATTTCAAATCCTATGTCCATGAAAGAAATTTGTATTGGGGATGATGTGTTTATCTATGCAATTAAACGAAATAAAAAAGGAGATCAGTTTGGGTATTACCAATTACTTCAGAAGGGAAAAGTGCAACTTCTATCAAGATATAATATCGTATTTAAAGAGGCTACCACAACTACAGGGTACAAGGCCCCTGAACCTGCAAAACTAGAAAGAAATTCAAATACATATTACCTACAAATTGGGACAGATGAACCTCAGGAAATATCGGGTAAAAAAGATATTCAAACCATATTTGGATCAGAAAGCCCCAAAATGGAAGCCTTTATAAAAAAAGAAAAACTTAATGTTAGAAAAGAAGCAGATCTAATTGAACTTGTGAAATTTATTAACGAATCTAAATAACCCAGATTACTTTCATGGATCATTTGTGCCAATTATTAACCTTTATTAGCTTATTTAATAACCATTTCATTTTTGAAAAACTAGATTTATTAAATTTTTTAAACCCTTGATTGTTCAACCTACAAATTGATTTTGAACGAATTATTATCATAAAACACAATTTATAATATTAATACTTAAGGCTATGAAAAGAAAGTCATTACAATTCGTTATTAGAACTTGTATCCTGTTAATAATCATTTTAAACACTAACCTAAAAGCTTTTAATCAAGTAGGACAAACCGAAGGATTTGCCAAATTTCAAGCTGATTTCATCAGTGCAATTCATGATGATTCTTTTAGGGGTTTTACTCTTACTGAGAAGGATATTGCAGGATCCCCTTATCTTTCAAATGAATTTATACTTGGATTAGTTATGACTAATGATAATGTAACCTATGCAGGGATTCCATTGCGCTATAATATATTTAATGATGAGATGGAATTTAAAATCTCAAATGACACCATACTTTCAATCACCAATCCGGAAATTATTAAAGAAATTAAATTTGGCGATGAGTCTTTTATATACCATAAAGTAAATAATAAAAAAGGTGGTTATTATAGTCTACGAAGTACTGGTAAAGTTCAATTACTTGCAAAATATAAAATTATTTTCAATCCAGCTAAAGAACCTGAGCCATACAAGGAAGCTACTCCTCCAACCTTTAGTAAGAAAAGCACAACTTACTGCATTAAACTAGAGGATGCCGATCCGGTATTAATCAACAATAATAAAGATATTGAAAATGCTTTTGGAAAAGAAAGTGATGAAATACTGGGGATTATCAAGAAAAATAAATTAAATGTTAAAAAAGAAAAGGATTTGATTCAGTTGGTTCAATTGATAAATCAGAAGTAAGGATCAAATTTTTCCAGATACTAAGAAAGTTTGCTTTTTACCATTGCTGCAATTTGCTTGCTTTCAGCTTTACCGGCTAATTTCTGTGAGGTTAGTGCCATTACTTTACCCATATCTTTCATCGACGAAGCACCAGTTTCCTGAATAATTTCCTCTATAATTTTACCAAGCACATCTTCACTTATCTGCTCTGGCAGATATTTTTGTATCACTTCTACCTGAAATAACTCAACTTCTGCCAATTCTTTCCTCTCCTGATTGAGATATATTTCCGCCGATTCTTTGCGCTGCTTAACCAATCGTTGTAACAAGGAAATTTCAGCATCTTTGGATACCTCTCCATCCTTTGATTCTTTCCCGGTTTTAACTAATAACAATGATGCTTTAACTGCTCTCAAAGCTTCTAAAGTTTTAGAATCTTTTGCTAACATTGCTTTTTTAATATCAGCATTTACTTGTTCTTCCAGACTCATTGTTTAAATTATTTAGAATTCTTAATCAACATTGTCATGTAAAAATGAATTATTCTGTTTTAAACTTATCGAATCGTTCTCATCCGGTTCCGATAAAGAGAACTTTGAAACTAAAGATTCTGAGGACGGACTGGGTTCAATTAGCTCAACATTTCTTCTCATGTAAGCCGGTTCTCTCTCAAGTTTTTCCAAATCCTCATGCGTTTTAAGCCTGATACTCAAATCTTTAAGTTTTCTGATCCTGTCGTTTGTCCGACGTTCAACTTCCTCAATATCCATTTGATCAGATGATTTTTCGGTATTAAAGTTTAATTTGGGTTTTGGTTGTTCAACTTCCTGATAATCAGCCTTGCTAACCAAAGTCGGCTCAGTTATCTGAATCTTTTCAATTGGCGTTTCTGTTTTCTTTGTAAAATCAATTGGGGGAGGATTTAAGCTAAATGTTATAGTACGCTCAGCTTTTTCCTGTATAGGTTTCATTTTTAACACATTCTCCTGCGTTGATTCTTGCCTGTTCCTAATATCTTTAGTAGATATAAGTTGGATTTCCTCAATAGGATTCTCATACTTATCTTCCTTCTTCTTTTCAACCGTTAAAGGATCACGGTTTAAGGGGATAATTATTTTTTTTGCCCGCTCGATATCAGCTTTTGTTCTGGAATCAAATCCTGTTGCGACGATCGTCACACTAATTTTATTACCAAGAGCTTCATCAGTTCCATTACCCCATATAATTTCCGCATTTCTACCTGCTTCTGTTTGAATATATTCGGTAATTTCAGTAACCTCATCCATTGAAATCTCTTCAATGCCTGATGAAATATACAGAAGGATATCACTCGCGCCAGCAATATCACTATCATTTAATAATGGAGAGGCAAGAGCTGCTTTCACTGCTTCAATAGCTCTGTTTTCACCTTCAGCGGTTGCGGATCCCATCAGTGCTTTACCACTATTTTTCATTACTGTTTTAACGTCCTCGAAATCAACATTTATATAACCTGTAACGGTAATAATTTCCGCAATTCCCTTTGCAGCTGTAGTTAAAATATTGTCAGCTTGCGAAAAGGCCTGAGATAATTTCAGGTCACCATGCAATTCACGCAATTTATCGTTACATACGACAAGTAAAGTATCTACATTTTCGCGCAGATCCTTAATGCCCTGTTCTGCTTGCAGTTTTCTTTTTCTTCCTTCAAATGAAAATGGAATTGTGACTATGCCAACTGTTAAAATACCTAATTCTTTTGCTACAGATGCAATGACCGGAGCGGCCCCTGTTCCGGTTCCTCCACCCATTCCGGCAGTGATAAATAGCATTTTGGTATTCTTTTCCAAAAGCGTTTTTATCTCTTCTATTTTTCCTATTGCCGCCTCCTTGCCCACAGATGGGATTGATCCTGCTCCTAAACCATTGTTTCCAATCTGGATTTTTTTTGGGACTGAACTTGTCTCCATTGCCTGAGCATCAGTATTACAGATGATAAAATCCACCCCTTTAATACCTTGATTGAACATGTGAGTTACGGCATTGCTCCCACCTCCTCCTACACCAATTACTTTAATTAAAGAAGATTGGTTCTTTGGATGATCAAAATTTATCATTGCGCTATATTTGGTTTCTTAAATTTATATGTTAATATCCCCCGAAAAAATTGCTAATCTTAATTTTTTCAACAATTATTTTGTTAATTATTATTCCATTCCATCACGTTCAAACCAATCCTGAATACTCTTTAAAAAATTAGTAGGTTTGACTTCTTTTTTAGCTTTTTTAGGCGACCACATCAATTTTCTTTTTTCGCCTTTTTCAAACATTTCCCGTTCCTTATCTCTCTTATAACGATCAATCCCTACAATCACGAGCCCTATACCCGTTGAATACATCGGGCTTGCCATCTCGTCATCTACATCGTTCGCCAGATGTTCATTTGGATAACCAATTCGGGTATCCATACCGGTAACAAATTCAGTAAGCTGTGAAATATGGCTCAATAATGCTCCACCACCGGTGAGCACAATTCCTGCTATAAGCTTCTTTTCATAACCTGAATTTCGGATTTCGTAATAAATATGTTCAACAATTTCTTCCATACGGGCCTGGATGATGCTGGCTAAATTTTTCAATGAGATTTCTTTTGCCGGACGTCCTCGAAGACCAGGAATTGCCACAATTTCTTCTTCTTTATTCTCACTGGCCAGTGCTGAACCGAATTTCACTTTTAATTCTTCAGCATGTTTTTTAATAATTGTGCATCCTTCTTTAATATCTTCTGTAATAATATCGCCACCAAAAGGAATTACCGCGGTAT
>PHDM01000070.1 GCA_002840985.1 Bacteroidetes bacterium HGW-Bacteroidetes-17 | reverse complement strand
TGCACAAAACAGAGTTGATTGATGATCATGCAAAAAGATGTACGGTAAAAATCCTGGAAACGAAGAAGGAATATGGTAAAAGGTTCTTTTCGGTTCACATGGCTGTTGCTCCTACCAAAAGCATTGACCGTTACGAATGGTTTTTAGAAAAAGCTACAGAAATAGGAATTGACCGTATCACGCCTATTATTTGTGAACATTCTGAAAGAAAAGAAGTGAAAATAAACCGTCTTGAGAAAGTTGTAATTTCTGCACTCAAACAATCCTTAAAAGCATATCTTCCGAAACTTTCAGAAACAGTGAAGTTCAATCATTTCATCAATCAGCCATTTGAAGGACAAAAGTTTATTGCTTACTGTGAAGGCGAACCACCGTTATTAAAAAAATTATACATACCCAAAACAGATGTTTTAATATTAATCGGGCCCGAAGGGGATTTCAGTCCGGATGAAGTTGAACAAGCCATTAAAAAAGGATTCATTCCCGTAAGCTTAGGCAACAGCCGTTTACGAACCGAAACAGCTGCCATCGCTGCCTGTCATGCCATCAATCTTTTAAATGACTAATTAAAGGAATTTCAAATAATGAATATTGAATTTCCAATATCCAAGTTTTACTTTATTATTCGACATTGAGCATTGGATATTCTAAATTTTTACAAACCCAATTTATCAAAGCTTCAGGTTTTAATTACTTCACCTTTTGAAACAGGTGTTGTATTGTTTTGCTTCCTGATTTCAGGTTTCTTAAGGATAATTGAGTCGCGTGAACTCCTAAATTGTTCAAAGTACTCCATCATCTGCTCCTGATGCTGCTTCATCATTTCCTGCATCTTTTCAAAACCGGAATTCCCTATAAATGGAGATGTTCCGAAATGATCATAAATTCCCGGGTCTAGCGAATCTGACCGATTACCAAAAAAATCATCATCAAAAAAATCTCCGAAATCAAAACCGGAAAGAATTGAATCCCTATGGGAGAAAAAATCATGATCAAAAAAATCTGACCCCAAAAAATCATTTTTAAAGAAATCCTTAAGATGACCCTTCTTCCTGAATTCACTAAAAATAGAATCCATTGATTCAGGACTCATATTTTCACCATGCCATGAATAGCTGTAAGTAGAATCGAAACGAATGACATTGCCTTTATCATCCTTTTCTTTATTTACTTTTATTTCAATTTTTGGGTTATTTTCCTTTTTCTCTTGTGCCATTAGAGCATTTGCCGATAAAAAAACCAAAACAGGTATCAGGATAAAAACCCAACTAAAATTTTTGTGAGTTTGCATACCAATAAATTTTTGAATTTATATTCAAATTTAAAATGGCATTTTCGCGATTTCAAGTGTTTTAAGAATTTTTAACTTTCCTTCATCAAACCCTAAATTGCAAAGTAATCTTCAAGCACTTTCAACGTATCGCTATTGGTCTGAATATCATGTGCAATTTCACCTTCATGTAAAACAACTATCCGTCCACACACTTCAGTCACATGGTTTAAATCGTGACTGGAAATAAGCATGGTCACATTCATATCTTTTTGCAATACTTTTAACAAATTTTTTAACCTTATTTGCGTGGTTGGATCAAGGCTGTTAAATGGCTCATCCAGAATCAGTATATCCGGCTTGGCCATTAAGGCGGCAGCAATCCCCACTTTTTTTTGGTTCCCGCTGGAGAGGTCGCGAATATATTTCTTTTTGCCCAATATTTCTCCACTAAAAAACTCTTTAAAAGATGCATGAAAATCATCCAGATCGCCTTTCGAAAGGCCATTGATATTGGCCAGGAATTGGAAATATTCGTCCGGGGTAAGAAAATCGATCAGGAAACCTTCATCAAGGTAAGAACCGGTATGGGATTTCCACGCTGAGGATTTTGCAACATTCTCGCCACTCGATAAAACTTCTCCTGTGTTTGGCCTGATTAAATCGAGCAGACAACGAAAAAGGGTTGTTTTTCCGGCTCCGTTGTTTCCTACCAAACCAAAGCTCTCACCTTTTTTAATAGTCAATTCGGGTACATTCAGAACGGTAACACCGTTGTATACTTTTGTGATTTTTTTAATTTCTATCATAATATTTAATTTTTACGAACGCTTCCGAAATCCTTCGGCCATTTTATATTTTCTACTTAAAAATTGTTTCACGAGTTGATCGATAATGGTTTTGTTGAAGAGTAAGCCTAGAATCCCAAATGACCCAATCACCAAAAGCCCTATATATGGTAAACCAAATGTGTTGAATAAAAGATATATCAATAGGGGTACCAGTACTGCCGGAATCATCATTAACCAATTGGAGGCTCCAAGTCCCTGATAATTAAAAGCTGCTCCTTTACTAAGATCCAACCTGTTTGAGTTATATGTAGCCATAAAGAGTAAGGCAAAACTAAGGGTACCAATATTGTACAAATACATCACGAAATGAAACAATAAAATTTTAACCCCAAAATACACGTAAGGAATGGTTAGAACAAAACATGCTGAACTGATCAAAAGAGCCATCATAAATTTCATTTTGAAATAACGGCGCATATCAATATCGTGGGTAAGGATGGCATCAAAATAATTGCTTTCGTATGAAAAAGCGAAATTCAAATAATTATACATTAATCCTCCGGTGATGAACCATCCCAAAAATATTTTAAAGCCATCTTTATCGTACATTTCAGGTTGGGTATAAAAAATCAACCCATAGAAAAGAAATAAAGGGGTCATGTAAAGAATCGTTTTCGTTCGTTTATGTCGCAAAAACAGTTTGATTTCAACCCCAATAATATCCCCAATTTGTCCTAACTTCTTCAAATATTTAATATCCGAAACCTTATCAACGGCTTTCTCTTTGCCAACCCTCAATTCTTCGGGATACATCCTGCCCTTCAAATGACTAAAATTTAAGCGATAAAGAAGCACCAATATTATAACAGGAACTACAATTAAAATTGGTTGATTTATAAGCTGATCAAAAATGACCGAAGAAAAACTTGAAAGTGAAATAATTTCAAATCGATCAGCAAACAACAAGAACAAAATAAAGAGGCCGAAAAAGCCTACAATCTTAGCATTACCAACCAATTGCCGTTTCATGTAAAGCAGCAGAAAATTATTTGAAAGCATCAATAAAAATACAGAGACAATCCAAACCAAAGCAATGGTTGAGTTGTTATTAGCCGCAACTTGAAAAATAGTTATCGGAATAAATACCAGCAGTGGGAAATAATTAAAAATGCTAAGCAAAGATTTTGATAACAGATAATTTAAGATGGTAGATTTTTTAATCGGTAGATGCAAATAGGGCTGAACCGACATCACAGGCAGATTTTGCATAAAAAACCGGATGATCAGATCAAATGCAAAATAATAAAGCAGGATGCTGTTGAATTTTGAAACAGGATCATCATTCGGAAAAAGTGTATGCCACTTATCACCCAAATATAATCCCGCCACCAAAAACTCCAGAAACAAAAGCAAAACAATTAAACCCAGAAAAATGTTTACTACAATATTTTTCTGAAAAATAGTGGATCGGGTTGCTTGTTTCCATTGATGATCAATAAAACTTTTTATAAGCATAAATTTGAATTATTTATAAAATGAAACGTTGGAATTTTAATAGTATTAGTATCAAAAAAGAATAATTTATTACAAAAATCTTATTTTAATTTTGGATTATTTGAATGGCGAAATTTATCTCTTTTTGTTTTTTTATCCAAATTAATTTTCAGGGCTTCGGTAAGATCAACGCCTGTTTGATTGGCCAGGCAAATCAATACAAACAATACATCAGCAAATTCATTGGACAGATCCATTTCACCTTCTTCATTTTTGAATGATTGTTCTCCGTATTTACGGGAAATGATACGGGCTACCTCCCCGACTTCCTCCGTCAGGATCGCCATATTGGTCAATTCATTAAAATACCTGACCCCGTTTTCTTTGATCCAATCATCAACGGTTTGTTGTGCTTCTTGAATAGTCATTGGTTGTATGATTTAATTAAACCAAAAATAGGGAAAAGTCCGGCTAAATTATTAGTACTTTTGTTTTTAATTTAGAAGTAATTAAAGTGAGCTAAATTTTGAAGTGCCTAAAGTTATATAAATGAATGACTTGAAGTATTTTAGGCACTTCAAATGCCAGGCACTTGCTAACAAAGAAGAATCATTTATCCACATTAGAATCTCAGCAAATTGGAAAATAAAAGCGATAAATACACAATGATTGCCACAACCTTTTTTGGTCTGGAGTCGATTTTAGCCAATGAATTAACAGCTATTGGTGCCACTAAAGTTGAACCCATTAACCGGGCCGTGAGCTTTGAAGGCAACAAATCGACCATGTACAAAGCCAATTATTTGTGTTATACCGCCATTCGAATTTTAAAACCTATCGCTTCGTTTACCTGTGCTGACGAAAATGAATTGTACGATCAATTACTTAAAATCGAATGGTGGAATTACATGGATGTTGACCAAACGCTTGCCATTCATGCCGTTGTAAGCAATTCGGTTATTACTCATTCAAAATTCGCGGCTTTAAAAAGCAAGGATGCGGTGGTTGATGCCTTCCGAAATAAATATGGCCGCAGGCCCAATGTTGATATAGACAATCCTGACTTACAAATTAACATTCACATTTTCAGGGAAAATTGCTCAGTTTCGCTGGATAGTTCCGGAAGTTCATTACACAAAAGAGGGTATCGCGGACAAGTGGATAAAGCGCCATTAAATGAAGTGCTTGCTGCCGGTCTGGTTAAACTCAGTGAGTGGAACGGACAAACCGATTTGATCGACCCCATGTGCGGATCAGGAACTTTGCTTATAGAAGCAGCCATGCAAGCCTATGGAATCCCTGCCGGATTTTATCGCAAAGATTTTGGATTTAAACACTGGAACGATTTCGACAAAGATTTATGGGAAGAAATTTGTAAGGAAGCCCTTCTAAACCAAAAAGATTTTAATCATCAAATTATTGGAATTGATCATTCATTTAAAGCAATTTCCATCGCAAAAGAAAACTTAATATCTGCCCGATTTCATAAAGATATTGAACTAAGACATACTTCCTTCGAGGAACTCCCGACACCGTTTAAAAATGGTACTTTGATCACCAATCCACCTTATGGCGATCGACTTGAAGAAAGCGATATCATTGGCTTATATAAAATGATTGGCGACCAGCTTAAAACAAAATATGCCGGGTTTAAAGCCTGGGTATTGAGCGGGAATTTAGATGCTTTGAAATTTGTCGGGCTTCGGCCTTCGAAAAAAATCATTGTTTTCAACGGCCCGATCGAATGCCGTTTTGCCAAATTCGAAGTTTATGAAGGCAGCCAGAAATTCTCAAAATCGGATCAAAATCCTGATCGAAAGAAATAATCAAACAGAATAGATTTATTTGTCATTCCGAACTTGTCTGCCATTGGCAGGCGAAGTGAGGAATCTCATTCCTGCAACGGGATTTCTCAGTCGTTGTGCTTCTTCGATATGATACACCGTTCTTGTCATTCCGAACGAAGTGAGGAATCTCAATCCTGCAAAGGGATTTCTCAGTCGTTGTGCTTCTTCGATATAATACACCGTTCTTGTCATTCCGAACGTAGTGAGGAATCTCAATCCTGCAACGGGATTTCTCAGTCGTTGTGCTTCTTAGAAATGACAATCAGACAAATTGTGTATAAAGAATTAAATAAAAGATATGGTTCTCTTTCACAACTATTTTGTTTATATCATTACTAATAAGTATAAAAATGTGCTTTACATTGGAGTCACGAACAATTTAAAGAAAAGAGTATTCGAACATCAATCAGGCAAACTCGTAGGTTTCTCAAAAAAATACAATTGTCATTTTCTGATCTTTTACGAGCATTTTACAAATATTAATCATGCCATAAACAGGGAAAAGGAATTGAAAAAATGGAGACGTGAAAAAAAAGATCATCTAATCTCTGAATTTAATCCTGGCTGGAAATTTTTAAACGAAGAAATATAATTTGTTTAACTAATAATTTAAATGAGATTCCTCAGTCGCTTTGCTCCTTCGGAATGACAGAAAAACACATTTGGCATTAGCAAACCCTGCGAGGGTTTGCTACCCTCGTAGGGTACCGTGTGTCTTGCCCTAAAATAGATTTACACAAAATTAAAAACCGGAATGACATTTCAATTCATTTAAATTTACTGATTTCAATTTTCAACCAAATCAATTATCTAAATCAAACATCACGATTAAAAAAACCTTAAATTTGGGTCATATCAAAAATCGAATATGTTACCTATCAAAAAAATTGGCGTTTTTACCTCAGGTGGTGATTCACCGGGAATGAATGCTGCTATCCGCGCCATTGTTCGGACCGCCATTTCCAATGATTTGGAAGTGGTTGGAATTCTCAATGGTTATGACGGAATGATCAACGGAGATTTTAAAAAACTCGAAACCACCGATGTGTCAAATATCATCCAGCGTGGTGGAACTATTTTAAAAACGGCCCGTAGCGATGAATTCAGAACTAAAGAAGGGCGACAAAAAGCCTTTCTGGCACTGAAGAAAGAAAATATTGATGCCGTTATAGCCATTGGTGGCGATGGTACTTTTACCGGTGCATGCATCTTTGAAGAAGAATTTGGCTTTCCGATGATCGGCCTGCCGGGTACCATCGATAACGATTTATATGGATCGGATTTTACCATTGGTTTTGATACAGCCATTAACACCGTAGTTGAAGCGGTAGACAAAATCCGGGATACAGCTACATCCCATGACCGGCTTTTCATTATTGAAGTAATGGGTCGCGACGCGGGATTTATAGCGTTGCATAGCGGTATTGCATGCGGTGCGGAAGATATCCTGATCCCAGAGACTAAAACCTATTACAATTCACTGCTTCAAAAATTAAAACACGATTGGCGCCGAAACAAAAAAACAGGCATCATTATCGTAGCTGAAGGTGACGACTCAGGTGGTGCCTTTGAAGTAGCCAAACACATTGAAAATAATTTTCCTGAATTTAAAACAAGGGTGACCATTTTAGGACATATCCAACGGGGGGGCTCGCCAAGTTGCAACGACCGCGTACTGGCAAGTAAACTGGGTTATGAGGCGGTTATTGCATTATTGAAAGGGAAACGTGGAATGATGGTCGGCATCGCAAACAACAAAACTGCCTTTACTTTATTTTCAAAGGCCATCAAACATCATCAATTTATTAATAAAGGTTTACTCGAAATGGCTCGGGTACTTTCAAACTAAATTTTTATGGAATTAAACTTAAACTTTGTAAGAAAACAATTTCCTGCCCTAAGTGGCGAATGGACTTATTTTGATAATGCCGGAGGTTCGCAAACCGTTAAATCGGTTGTCGATCGAATCAGCGAATATTTAACAACTTCAGATGTTCAGCTTGGGGCCAGTTATGAAATTTCGGAAACTGCCGGTAAACGCGTACGAGAAGGCTATCGTTTCGTGGCAGATTTAATCAATGCACGGGACGTATCAGAGGTGATATTCGGTTCTTCAACGACCATGCTCTTAAGGCAACTGGCCTCCAGTTTCGTTCAAACCCTCAGCCCGGGTGATGAAATTATTGTAACCAATTGCGATCATGAAGCAAATGTTGGAGGATGGTTTAACCTGCAAAAGCAGGGAATTGTGATCAAGTTTTGGGAAATAAACCAGGCAAGTTTAGAAATGGATCTTGAAGATCTGAAAAAACTTTTGACCCCAAAAACCCGATTGGTTTCGTTAACGCATGCCTCAAATATTTTAGGAACGATTAATCCGATCAAAGAAATCGCCAAAATTGTTCATCAAAACAATAGTTACCTTTGTGTCGATTCAGTGGCTTATATGCCTCATCGTATGCCTGATGTTCAGGATTTGGATGTGGATTTTTATGTTTTTTCTTTTTACAAAGTATATGGGCCTCATTATTCTGCACTCTACGGACGAAAAGAAATTCTTGAGAAATTGCCCAACATCAACCATTTTTTTATTCAGGAAGATGACATCCCATATAAACTGCAACCCGGAAGTGCCAATTATGAGTTAAGCTATAGTTATGTCGGATACAGGGATTATTTAGGTGCTTTGGTGAAAGAACATTTCCCTGAAATTAAAGATCCGTATTCACGTGAATCTTTCAAAAAAATATATGCCCTTTTTGCCATTCACGAAGCAGAATTAACCCAACGATTCTTGGATTTTTTAAATAAAAAGAAAAATGTAAGGATTATTGGCCGCCCAGATGCCAATCCGGATAAACGGGTTTCTACGGTTTCATTCGTGATTAAAGGCGTTGTAAGTAGCACCATCACAAAAAAGGTGGATGATTATAAAATAGGAATTCGCCATGGCGATTTCTATGCAAGGCGATTAATGGATGCGCTGGATTACAGTAAAACAGATGGCGTAATCAGAGTAAGTATGGTTCACTACAACACCCTCGAAGAAGTTGATCGCCTGATAGCAGTTTTGGATCGATTATTTTAAAGATTGATGGATAGGATCACGCTCTTTGCCCAGGTTTTACTGCCTTTGCCGGTTCCCGGTTATTTTACTTACCGGGTTCCATACGAGATGAATGAAGCAGTGAAAGTCGGGCAAAGGGTGATCGTGCAATTCGGAAGGAAGAAAATTTACACGGCACTGATTCGTGAGCTCAACCAAACCGCACCTGATTATGCCCCTAAATATATTTCTGCCATTTTAGATGAAATACCGATCGTTACTGAAAAACAGTTTGTTTTCTGGGAATGGATTGCTACTTACTATATGTGTACGGTTGGTGAAGTGATGAATGCAGCTTTACCTCAGGGTTTAAAACTGATCAGCGAATCTCAGATCATTTTACATCCTTCATTTATTCCCGACCAAATCGTTTTAAATGAAAATGAATTCATCATTACCGAGGCCCTTCTTGCCAGAAAAAAAATTACGATTTCGGAGGTTACCCAATTAACCGGTTTACAAAAAACCATCCCGCTCCTTAAAACAATGATCGATAAAAACATCATCATTGTGGTGGAGGAATTAAATGAAGAATTTCTTCCAAAACTCATCACCTATATCAGGATTACAAAGGAATTTTCAGAAGATGAACTAAAACTTCGGGAAGCATTTGAAACACTCAGTAAAAGAGCTTTCAAACAAGTTCAGCTACTGATGTCTTTAATCAATCTTTCCCAGAATAGAGGAAAGGGCAAGGAAGAAGTCAAACAAACAGAATTACTAAAAAGTGTAGATGCCTCAGCAGCTCAACTCAATGCTTTGGTTGAAAAAGGGATCCTCCAAAAATATCAGAAATTAAGTAGCCGCCTTCTTTCTTCTGAAGCCACAAATAAGATTTCATCCATTGAACTCAGCGAATCTCAAAGCAAGGCATTCGCTCAAATTAATACCTCTTTTGCAGAAAAAGACGTGGTTTTGATTCACGGCGTAACCTCGAGCGGTAAGACTGAAATTTACATCAAACTTATAGACGAGACCATAAAAAAAGGAAAACAGGTTCTTTATCTTTTACCCGAAATTGCTTTAACAACGCAAATAATCACCCGACTTCAAAAGTATTTTGGGGCAGCGGTCGGGGTTTATCATTCGCGGTACAATAAACACGAAAGGGTTGAAATCTGGAATAAAGTCACACAAAAATCAGGTATTGAAGAGCCGCCTTACAAAATTATTATCGGCCCACGTTCAGCCCTCTTTTTACCTTTCGAAAATTTAGGGCTCATCATTGTTGATGAAGAACATGATAATTCATACAAACAATTTGATCCGGCTCCAAGATACAATGCCCGCGACTCAGCCATTTATCTTGGCGGTTTGCATTCTGCAAAAACCTTGTTGGGTTCTGCCACTCCAAGTATCGAAACCTATTATAATGCAAGCCATCAAAAATATGGATTGGTCGAATTGAATGATCGATATGGAAATATCAGTATGCCCGAAATATTGGTTGCCGATATCAAGGATGCGACGAAGAAAAAGCAAATGCATTCCCATTTTTCGTCCTTCCTGTTGAAACATATTGATGAAGCATTGGAAAATAAAGAACAGGTTATTTTGTTCCAAAACCGCCGTGGTTTTTCATTGCGACTGGAATGCGATGTCTGTAATTGGATCCCCGAATGCATAAGATGTGATGTGACATTAACCTACCACAAACACAGTGATCATTTACGATGCCATTATTGCGGATATTCGACGAAAATACCTGAGAAATGCCCCAATTGCGGAAATCCTAAAGTACTCATGAAAGGGTTTGGTACAGAGAAAGTTGAGGAAGAGCTTGCCCTTTTGTATCCAAAAATTCGCATCATGCGAATGGATCTGGATACAACCCGATCAAAATATGCATATCAGAAAATTATTACGGAATTTGAAAATAACGCCATTGATATATTGGTAGGGACCCAAATGGTAACCAAGGGTTTGGACTTCGATAATGTGAGCGTTGTCGGTATTTTGAACGCGGACAATATGTTAAGCTATCCCGATTTTCGTTCTCCGGAAAGAAGTTACCAAATGATGGCTCAGGTAAGTGGAAGGGCAGGGAGAAAAAACAAACGCGGGAAAGTGATCATTCAAACTTATAATCCTTACCATTCGGTGATCAGGGATGTGATCGATAACAATTATGCAAAAACCTATAAGGACATCATTCAGGAACGGATTAATTTCAAATATCCGCCCTTTTACCGGCTGATTGAAATTCGGTTAAAACACAAAGATTACAATATTTTAAATGCAGCTTCTGCCGAACTTGCAAATAAATTAAGGGCACACTTTGGTGAGCTGGTTTTAGGTCCGGAATATCCCATGGTTTCCAGAATTAAAAATTTATACATCAAACATATTCTGTTGAAGACAGAAAAAACCAATGCACTGAGTAAAGCAAAGCTGGAGTTAAAAGAAATACTTGATCAATTCAATAAAAACAGAAAGTTTACAGGGGTTTCGATGATCATTGATGTTGACCCACAATAATTAAAATATGGAAGAATTTACCTTCAAACATGAAATGGATGTACGCGATTACGAATGCGATATGCAGGGAATTGTAAACAATTCGGTTTATCAAAATTATCTCGAACATACCCGTCATCAATACCTCAAAGCAATTAATTTGGATTTTGCCGACCTCACTGCCAGAGGGATCAATTTGGTTGTAAAAAGAATTGAAATTGATTATCAATCCTCGTTAAAAAGTGGCGATAAATTTGTGGTAGATGTAAAAATGGAACGAATTTCTCCACTTCGATTTGGATTCAGACAAAACATTTACCGATTACCCGATCAAAAATTGATTGTTAGTGCTTTGGTTATTGGAACCTCCATTAATGAAAAGGGACGCCCTTTTTTACCGGATGAGTTGGTTAAGGTTTTTGGGATTGAATAATTTTTCATATTGCATATGCACTTGTAAACCCTACTAAGCGTCATTTGTAATGGCACTTTTCATTTCCCTGCTAAAAAATGCAATCGAAATTTATAATAATAAAAGACTTCATGTATCTATAGAGTATAAAACTCCCCAAAAATTATTTGAAAAAGCAGCATAAATTGACCATTAACCTGAAACCGTATTTTAGGACTAGGCAATGAATTGAAAAAATTTTAATTTTATAAATTCAGTATAAAGAAAACAACGATAATAATCTTTTTAGAACTTACTACTATGAAAAAAGCACTATTTATTTTAAGTTTATTTTTTACTACTTTTTCATTTTGTCAAGTTCAAATCGGTTCAGATGTAGATGGAGAAGCTGCAGGAGATTTTTCAGGATGGAGTGTAAGCTTGTCTGGTGATGGGAGTATTGTTGCAATTGGGGCCAGAGGTAACGATGGTAATGGAAGCAATTCTGGTCATGTTCGAGTATATAAGAATCAAGGAGGTGTTTGGACTCAAATAGGTTCTGATATTGATGGAGAAGCTGTATCAGATGGTTCCGGAGTTTGTGTAAGTTTATCAAATGATGGAAGTATAGTTGCTATTGGTTCAGAAAGGAACAGCGGAAATGGAATAATGTCTGGTCACGTTCGAGTATATAAAAATATAGGAGGAGTCTGGGCTAAGATTGGTTCTGATATTGATGGAGAAGATGCAGAAGATCAATCAGGATTTAGTTTGAGCTTATCAAATGATGGAAACATTGTTGCTATTGGAGCATATGCAAATAATGCTGGAGTAACTTGGATTGGAAATGGGAATGGAAGAAATGGACATGTTCGAGTGTATAAAAATGTTGGAGGAGTTTGGACTCAGATAGGTTCTGATATTGATGGAGAAGCAGCACTAGATAATTCAGGAATAAGTGTAAGCTTGTCTAGTGACGGAAGTATTGTTGCAATTGGAGCAATAAGAAACGATGGAAATGGAAATCAATCTGGTCATGTCAGAGTATTTCAAAATATAGAAGGGGTCTGGACTCAAAAAGGTTCTGATATTGATGGAGAAGCAGCAGAAGATCAATCAGGAGAGGAAGTAAGCTTGTCTGACAATGGCAATATCGTAGCTATTGGAGCAGAATATAATGATGGAAATGGAAGTAACTCTGGTCATGTTCGTGTGTATGAATATGTAGGAGGTGTTTGGACTCAGATAGGTTCTGATATTGATGGAGAAGCAGCAGAAGATCGTTCAGGATATCGTGTAAGCTTATCAAGTGATGGTAGCATTGTTGCAATTGGTGCACATGCCAATGATGGAAATGGTATTAGTGCAGGCCATGTTCGCATATATAAAAACATAGAAGGGGCCTGGACTCAAATAGTTTCTGATATTGATGGAGAAGATCCAGAAGATGGCTCTGGATCTAGTGTAGACTTATCAAATGATGGTAGCATTGTTGCTATTGGAGCAACAAGTAACGATGGAAATGGAATTAACTCTGGTCATGTTCGTGTCTTTAATTTATCTGCAGTTTTATCTATAGATAGCTTTGCATTAAAAAATACTAGTATGTATCCCAACCCAACAAACAAAGAATTTACGGTTCGCCTGGGTGAGAACATTCAGTTTAAAAAACTTCGTGTTTATAATACTTTTGGAAATTGTATTCTAGAATCAGATCAAAAAGAAGTAAATATTGAAACCCTAGATAATGGACTCTATTTTGTAGAAATTTCTACAAATAAAGGGAAAATAACAAAAAAAATAGTAGTTAAGTAAGAAATTTAGGTCATTATAGATTAAATAAAAACCCTGCTACAACACAGTGCATATTTCAGAGCGGGATTGGTGCGGTTAACAACTGAGGATTCTCGCATCGTTGTCCATGTCCTCGCGGACAGGAAAGCCCTGCTAAGCATCATTTGTAAAGGTGCTTCTTCCCCCTGCTCAGCAACATTCCCGACTGCCGAAACTCTATATAAAAAGCTCATTTTGTTTTATGGATAAAGGGTTTGTCGATCATTTAATCTCGGCAGTTTAATTTTTGTTCAAGAGGAATAATATTTTTGACATATATCAAATTTATTTTTAGTATATGTCAAATTATTTTTTGGTATATACCAAAACCATAAAATGCCCTTTAATTTAACAAAAAACAACAACGCATTTAAAAATTGACAACTTATACGAACGATTGTAGAACCCTGCTAAGCGTCATTCCAGACTGCCACCAGCCTGCCGGACTGGCAGGCCAGGCAAGTTGTAATGGCACTTTCCCTATACTTTAATTCAATAATATTAAACTTGTATTAACATTGAAACCCCTGTTCAAAAATGGTAAAGCTTTTTACTGTTTTTCTGAATGAATTTTTGACATAAAGGCTCAAACCTCTCCTTCGTAAAATCAAAAGTAGCATTTCTTGTTCCCTGACACATTTTATACTAAATTTAAATTTTTATAATGATAGGGTATTTTGAAAAGAATATTGATTATTGACGATGAAGAAAAGTTAAGAAATCTTTTGACGAAGATTATTAGCTATGAGGGTTTTGAAGTACTCCAGGCTGGTGACTGCAAAACGGCATTAAAAAATATTGAACAGTTTGAAGTTGATGTTGTGATATGTGATGTTAAACTGCCTGATGGTAATGGCATCGAACTTTCAAAAGAAATTAAAAACAGATACCCCTTAATTGAAATAATCTTACTTACAGCTTATGGCAATATTCCGGACGGGGTTCAGGCTATTAAAAACGGAGCATTCGATTATATCACAAAAGGAGACGATAATAATAAAATTATTCCCTTGCTCAATCGGGCATTTGAAAAAGTTGAACTGGCTAAACGTGTGCAACGCTTAGAGAAACAACTTGGAGATAAATATTCTTTTGAAAATATTATTGGAAAGTCGAAACTCATAAAAAACGCGATTGATCTCGCAAAAAAGGTTGCTGAAAGTGATACAACCGTTTTGCTTACCGGTGAAACTGGCACAGGAAAAGAAGTATTTGCACAGGCTATTCATCAGTCAAGTAATCGGAGAAACAGAAATTTTGTTGCCATCAACTGTTCTGCTTTTAGTCGGGATCTTTTAGAAAGTGAATTTTTCGGTCATAAAGCAGGTGCGTTTAGTGGAGCAATTAAGGATCATAAAGGACTTTTCGAAGAAGCTAATAATGGTACCATCTTTCTGGATGAAATTGGGGAACTGGCATTGGATCTGCAAGCAAAACTACTAAGGGTAATTGATACAGGTGAGTTTTTTAAAGTTGGTGAAAGCAAATCAACAAAAGTCAAGGTACGCATCATTGCTGCTACAAACCGCGATTTACAAAAAGAAATTGAAATTGGAAATTTCAGGGAAGATTTGTTTTATCGGATTTCTGCTTTTCAAATTAAGTTACCTGCCTTACGTGACCGAGCAATTGATATTGAGTCGTTTGCAAGTTATTTTATGCATCTGTTTTCATCAAAAGCAAATAAAAAAGTTGCTAAAATACCGGGTGATTTCATCAATGCACTAAAACAATATGAATGGAAAGGAAATATTCGTGAACTGAGAAATGTAATGGAAAGGTGTGTTATTTTGACAGAAGGCATAGAACTAACCACTGATTTACTCCCATTGGAAATACAAAGAAATGCAATATTTTCTTCAAAAAATAAATCACTTTCTTCTTTTGAATTGGCAAGTGCCGAAAAACTTCATATCCAAAAAGTATTAAGTTATACCAATGGGAATAAAACCAAAACGGCTGAATTGCTTGGAATAGCATTGACAACTCTTTACAGAAGGCTGTCAGAATACAATATAAAATGAACTACATCGCAGCAAGCTGACGAGGTATCAATTTGGAAATTCTTTTTATTGACGATGCAATCATCGGAGTATTAAACTCATTTATCCCGATACGCTTCACTATCGGGATTCGTTCGACTTACAAATTTCAATGTGTTTCACTTTTGAAATTTGAGTCTTACGAATAAAGCCTACCCTATCAGAACGCTATTAAAATCCCTTTCAAAATGAAAGGGATTTTTTATTTGGTAATTTTTCTACCAGTATTATTTAATTGCCACTCAAACACATAAAGGGCCACACTACAAGGTGGAACATAAATGGATTGCTCATTTCGTAGTTATGATATAATGCTTAAAACGTTCAAGATGGAAACAAAAATTCAAAAAACATTAAATCAATGGTTCCCGGAAGCTTTCGCTAATGCAAAGAAAACGGTATTTAACTCCGACTATGAAACGCTTCAACAATTTGCAGAATACACCTTAAAACTAATCAGTGAAAATCGCGAAAATAAAAAGGAGCCTTTCAAAATCATCAACCTGATCTATGCAAATGGAAGTTTGCATGATAAAAATGCCATTGAAAATGAGTTTTTTACTAAACTATCCAAAATTGAAACTCCTGCAACTTTAAACGAACATTTGAATTTGATGCCAAAAGAAATCAGAACAATTTATATCAAGACAATTATAGAAAACTAAATATCGTACACCTCACATGAAATGAGCATGATTCAAAGGAACACCAATCAAAATGATTATTTTCTCATCATGCGAATTCCATCTGACAATTAAAAAACAAAAAATAAACAGATGAAAATCATAATAGCCGGCAGTGGCGAAGTGGGATTTTATCTTGCAAAATTATTAGAAAAGGAATATCAGGATATAACTTTAATCGATACTCAAAAGGGAAAACTTGCCCATGTTGAAAAGAGCTTAGGAATCGCTACGGTATTGGGTAATACAACAAGTTACAAAGTATTAAAAGAAGCCGGAATTGAAAATGCGGACCTTCTTATTGCTGTTACTTCAAACGAATCGGCAAATATTACGGCTTGTTTAATAGGGAAAAAACTTGGGGCTAAAGTTGCAATTGCCCGTATCGACAATATGGAGTATCTGGTCGACAAAGATCCTCTTGATTTACATACTTTAGGCATTGATGAATTAATTTCACCGGAGTCCCTGGCTGCCCGTGAAGTAAAATACATTCTTAAATCTCCTGAGTTAACAGAAATCTTTAATATTTATAATAAAGATTTGTATATGGTTGGCCTGCGTCTAGTAGATGATAATCCGGCTGTAAATAAAACGATCGCAGAATCGGCTCCCTTTTTATCGAACAATTCATTTATGATTGTAGCTGTTGACCGCAATGGAAAAACCATGATTCCAACAGGTAAATTGCAATTAAAAAAAAACGACCTTCTTTATTTTGTATCAACAGAAGCAGGCAAAGATAAAGTACTTGAATATGCCGGAAAGAAATCTGTACAGATTAAAAACATTTTAGTAATTGGTGGTAGCAGGACAGGAAAATACATTGCTTTGAGGCTAAGCAAATATTACAATATCAAACTGATTGAGAAAGATATTGAAAAATGCAATTATTTGGCAAAACTCATTCCACATGTTCAAATTGTGTGTGGAGATGGGGCAGATGTTAAATTACTTGAAGAAGAAAGAATCACAAATTATGATGCCGTTATTTCAGTAACCGGAAACTCAGAGACAAACATTTTTACCTGTCTGATGGCCAAAGATTTAGGCGTACATAAAACCATTGCCATGGTAGAGAATATTGGTTTATTTGACTATTCGCAAAAAATGGGAATTGATACGTTGATCAATAAAAAGATGGCAGCAGCAAATTTTATATTTCGTCACATACTTAAAGGAAGAGTTCTTACTCAACTCTATGGAGTTGATGCTGAAATTCTGGAATTTATTGTAAAAAAGGATTCCCATATTATTAATAAGCCTATTAAAGCGTTGAATTTCCCCGAAAATGCTATCATAAGCGGAGTAATCAGAAATAACAGAGGTTATGTTACACTTGGTGATTTTGAACTAATGGCTGATGACAAGGTCCTTGTATTTTCATTGCCTCAAAGCAATAGAAAAGTTATTTCCTTTTTTAACTGATTATAACTGAATGTTCATGAATCTGATACAGAATTATAAAATTGATACATTTAAAATGATATTCAGACAAATTGGAGGC
>PHDM01000069.1 GCA_002840985.1 Bacteroidetes bacterium HGW-Bacteroidetes-17 | reverse complement strand
GAAAATATTCTTTTTTTATAATATGATACCGAAAGACATTTGGATAAAATTTATTCAATAGAAATTGTACTTTTGTGAAACACTTTAGCTGAATTGACTTTGAACACTTTAAACAAAAAACACCTTATTCTAATTCTTGGTATTAGTTTGTCGTTATGGAGCTGTGGGACGATGAAACATATTAATCAACCGTTGGTTAATAAAACTAAAGTCTTTATTCACGGTGAGAAAATCGATATAGCTAAAGATGAGATCTCTGATTTAATTATTCAGCAGCCAAATAAAAAGTTTTTAGGGATTTGGAAGTTTAAATTATGGGCTTATCAAAAACCTGAAAACGGTAAGGATAGATCATTCAAATATTGGATGAGGGAAAAATTCGGTGAGGCACCGGTTTATCATGACGCCCAAAGCACACAAAATAGCCTTCAACAAATGAAAATATATTTGGATAAAACAGGGCATTTTAACTCTAAAGTTTGGGATGAACAAAATTTAAAAAAGAATAAATTAAATATCACTTATCATATAGACCCTGCAAATCCCTACCACATCCGAAAATATTCACATCGATTAACCGATAGTTTACTGGCGGTTAACATCAGACGTTTATCAAAAACAAGCCTGATTAAAGAAGGTGATATTTATAACGCTTTTATAATTGACAAGGAACGTGATCGGATTGCAGATTCATTAAAAAACGTTGGATACTTTAATTTTAATAAGGAATACATTTATTTTGAAATTGACAGCTCATTAAACAATCAGAAATTAGATATAACTTTAGTAATTAAAGATCAGAAAGCACGTTCACTAACAAACCCTGATTCGATCGTTGAGACTCCTCATGAACAATTTCATTTGAATAAAATTTACGTGAATTCAAATTATGATTTGCTAAATCCCACAAATCAAACATTTGATACTTTGGAGATAAACATTCAAACCGATACTAATTACACCGCTCAAAACACCTACTATTTCCTGCATCAGAATGAACTTAAAATTAAACCAAAAATTATTACTCAATCCTTGTTGCTTAATTCAGGTGACTTGTTCAACCTTGATGCAGTAAAAAAAACCTACCGTCGTTTGGCGGATCTACGTATCTATAAATATTCAAATATCCAATTTACCCTGGTACCCGATTCTTTAAATTTTTCAAAAAAAAACCTCTTGGATTGCAGGGTAAATTTAGCCCGCAGTAAGGTTCATTCATATACTCTCGAAGCAGAGGCAACTAATTCAGGAGGAGATTTGGGATTGGGAGGCAATCTGGTTTATGCCAATAAAAACATTTTCAGAGGATCTGAACTATTTCAAATCAGACTAAAAGGTGCACTTGAGATTCAAAAGCAGAATTCAACAAGTACAATTACCAATGACAAATTTTTATTTTTCAATACACTTGAAACGGGTGTCGAAATGAGTCTGAGTATTCCAAAGTTTTTAATCCCTATAGGTCTGGAAAGTTTCCCAAAAGATTTTAACCCCAAAACCACAGTAAGCACAGGTATTAATTATCAGCAACGTCCTAAATACCGAAGGTATATCACCAATATTTCATTTGGATATAACTGGTCGCAAAACGAAAAAATCCATCATTTCTTTTCCCCGATTGAAGTTAACTCAGTTAAGGTTTATCCGACTCCTGAATTCAAGGTTTTGCTTGAAGAACAAACAAACATGCGGTTAAAAAATCAATATACCGACCACCTTATTACAGCATTAAAATATAGTTTCATTTACAACGATCAGGATATAAATAAACTTAAAAACTTTATTTACTTCCGTGGAAATTTTGAGACATCCGGCTTTTTGCTTAAAGGATTTAGTATGTTAGCCGGAATTTCTGAAAACAACGACGGATATAATACCTTATTCAATATCCGGTTTGCACAATATGTCAGAGCCGATTTTGACTTCAGGTACTATACCGTTATTTCTAAGGAACAGAAAATTGTTTGGCGAAGTATGATCGGAATTGGGATTCCATATGGAAACTCTGATGACCTGCCCTTCGAGAAAGGTTTTTATGCCGGAGGTGCAAATGGTATGCGTGGATGGAAAATCAGATCTCTTGGACCCGGTTCCTCACCAACAGATGAAACTACCGACCAAATTGATCGGATTGGAGACATCCAAATGGAGGCAAATATTGAATATCGTTTCCCCATTTACAGCTTTGTTAAAGGTGCAATTTATTTAGATGCAGGCAATGTCTGGCTTTTAAAAGAAAATGATTTTTTTCCTGGCGGTAACTTTAAATTAAAAAACTTTGCCAGCGAGATTGCTTTAGATGCAGGTTTTGGGCTTAGATTCGATTTTAATTTTTTCATATTCAGATTAGATGCCGCAATGCGATTAAAAGATCCAGCCAATAACGTGTCCAGCAGATGGGTATCTCTAAAAGATGGATTCAATAAGCTTGCTTTAAATTTTGGGATTGGCTACCCATTTTAATAGCTGAACCTTAATAAAACCATGGAACTTACCCAACTCATTACCCTTTTTCAAAAACAATTCCCCTATGTCCCTACTACCGGACAAGAACGATTGATTCATGAGTTGTCTTCATTCATTCTGGATAAAAATCCGCTATCACTTTTTGTTTTAAAAGGATACGCCGGAACCGGTAAAACCACCATCGTGAGTGCCCTTGTAAATATTCTTCCTTCCTTAAAAAAATCCTTTAACCTATTGGCTCCAACCGGAAGAGCTGCTAAGGTTTTAAGCAATTATTCAGATCGAAATGCACACACCATTCACCGTTTTATCTATTGGGCAACAACCAGCAGTGATGGGAGATTCAAGCTTGTTTTGCGTCCGAATAAACAAAAGGACACCATTTTTATTGTTGATGAAGCTTCCATGATTCCGGATGGTTTAAGTTCAAACGATTTTTCACAGGCACAAAGAAGCCTGCTCGAAGACCTGATAAATTTTGTGTACTCACCTCAATCAAACTGTAAAATTATTTTGATTGGCGACGAAGCTCAATTGCCCCCTGTTGGGCTTGACATCAGCCCTGCACTAAATATCGAATATTTGAAAACCTCCTTTGGCCTCGATATCAGAACATTAACTTTAAAAGAAGTTGTAAGGCAATCCTTAGATTCAGGGATTCTTGCAAATGCCACTAAAATCAGAAATAAAATTGAGAGCAACGAATTGGATTTCCCGTTCTTCGATTTAACTGACTTTTCGGATATTCACGCGATTGGAGGGGCTGATCTTGAAGACTTATTGAATTCGAGTTATTCAAATTTCGGTCACGAGCATACCGTTGTGATAACCCGTTCCAATAAGAGGGCCAACGTTTATAATCAACAAATCCGACATCGGATTTTATTTCGGGAAGAAGAAATCTCAGCAGGTGACTTCATGATGGTAGTGAAAAATAATTATTTTTGGTTACCCGAAGAATCATCTGCCGGATTCTTAGCCAATGGAGATATTATTGAAATTCTTAGTATTCGAAAGATTGAAGAACTATACGGGTTTCGATTTGCTGATGTCAGCATTAAATTAACCGACTACCCCAATGAAGCAGCCCTTGATGTTAAAATATTATTGGATACCATTGCTGCCGAAAGTCCTGCCTTACCAAAAGCTGAAAACAATCGTTTGTTTGAAGAAGTCTTAAAAGATTATGAGGACATTCCTCAGCGAAGAAAAAGATTGGATAAAATGAAAGTCGATCCCTATTTCAATGCTTTACAAATAAAATTTGCATATGCGCTAACCTGCCACAAAACACAGGGTGGACAATGGGCCAATGTGTTTATTGACCAAGGTTATTTCAACGAGAAAATGCTGGATAAAGAATTCCTTCGTTGGCTCTATACTGCCGTTACGAGAGCAAGTAACCAATTATATCTGGTGAATTTCAAGGACGAGTTTATTACTTAATTCGGAATATTGGACACAAGATTCAAGACACAAGATAAATTCTTAGATAATAATTTAGGAAAGGCTGGTTCTATTCTCAATTAGTGCAACAGCATAAGCTGATATGCCTTTCTCTTCTCCGACAAATCCTAATTTTTCGGTGGTAGTTGCTTTTATCGAGATTTCAGATTCGGGTATTTGAAGTACTTCGGCTAATCGGGATTTCATTTTTGGAATGGATTCGGCAATTTTAGGCTGTTGAAGGCAGATGGTAGAATCAATATTCCCGATACTGAATAATTTCTGATTCAGTAATCCGACAACTTTTTTCAATAAAATAGTTGAATCTATTTGGAAATACTGCTGATCCGTATCCGGAAATTGCTGTCCGATGTCTCCTAAATTTGCAGCTCCTAAAAGGGCATCGCAAATGGCATGTATCAATACATCTGCATCAGAATGCCCAACCGCACCTTTATCCGAAGTAATCTTAATGCCTCCCAAAACCAAGTTTGCACCTGTTTCCAAGCGATGAACATCATAACCAAATCCAACTTTGATATTCATTGATTTTTATTTGCTAAAGGCATCAAAATCGAACAGAAGTGAAAATCTAAGGGTGTTTTCTAAAGGATGCTTTTGTTCAAGTGGGATCAGATAAGCTACGTCCAGACCAAAAACATTGTACTTGATCCCGGCACCTAAAGTGAAAAATTTACGATTGCCTTTTGATTTGGATTCGTGAAAATATCCTGCCCTTAAGGCAAATTGCTTATCATACCAATATTCTACACCAGTTCCAATGCTGAATTCCCTCATTTCCTCCCCGAATCCCCCAGGTGCATCACCAAAAGATTGAAAAATACCTCTGATTACAGAGACATCAGGGTTCTTACCTGCTGCGATTACATATTGTCCATCAGATCCTGTTATTGGTTGCCCGGTAACAGGATCAACTTCGTACACCGGCGGCGTTGGAACAAGTAATTTATTCACATCTATCATGAATGCAATAGCGTTATAATCATCCAGATCAAGGGTTAGGGATGGGCCAAATCGCAAGTTGGTAGGGATGAAATCTTTTTCGCCGCTGCCATAGGAGATTTTAGAACCGATATTTGAAATATTTGTACCAAATGCCAATAAACCACTCGTATTCGTGAAGCTTACTTCTTTTCTCCAATAAAATGAAACATCTGCAGCATAAGAAGTTCCGGCATGAGTTTCACTACCCCCAACAAACTGTCCTTGTGTTAAGTCCGAAAAAATAAATCTTGCAGCAACAGAAGCCGATAAATTTTCAGAAAGCTTACGGGAGTAAGCAAAATCAAGGCTAAATTCATTTGGATGATAGGTCCCTATCCCATCACCAATGTCATTTGTAAAATTGATATCGCCCAGTGAAAAATACAATAATGATGCAGCAATGGTTTGCTCAGAATCCAGTCGCTTAAAAAAACTTACATAAGCCAGATTAATATCCGGCACCAAAGCTTTAAGCCATGGACTGTAGGAAATACCAAATCCCATTTCTTTCTCAGCAAAAGCATATTTAGCAGGGTTCCAATGCATCGAATAAACATCAGGGCTCGATGATACACCGGCATCTCCCATGGCGCCAGATCGGGCATCAGGAGCAATCATTAAAAATGGAACCGCTGTTGTAATCGTATTTAAAGTAGCCTGTTGTCCCAGTTTCGTATTTTGAGAAAATCCCTTAACCATCAGAACAGACAGCAATATCATTAGGGCAAGTTTAAACTTCATATGTAGTATTTTTATTTAAAATGAAGATCAGCTTATGTGAGATTTATTTAATTACTCGTTCGTATGAGTGCAAATTTAACGATATTTTATTTAATATATTGCTTAATTATTTTTGTACTGTTGAAGTGCTTATTTTGTATTAAAAAGCTTATTTCAAAATAATAAGTTTCCGACTATTTGGCCCATCAACAACTTTTCCGTTGATCAATATTCTATAAAGATAGATCCCGGCATCAAGTCCTGTACCTGAATCAGAAGTACCATCCCACTCGATTAAATCTGAATTAAATCCTGATGGATTAATTGTTCTTACAATTGACTTAATCTTTTTACCATCCATCGAAAAAATTTGGATTTCGAAATTAATGATTGATTTGGCCTGATTGTGCTTGAAACTAAAGTTGGTAAAATTCCTAAAAGGATTTGGGAAATTTTTCAAATCCTGAATAATGGTTATATCCTGATTTTTAACTTCAAATTCAATAACTGCAATTGAAGAATTATTAACAATATCCCACACTTTTAAACTTAAAACATGCCTTCCTTCGCTTAATCCGGATAAGGGGTAACCCAAAGTCCCGGAAGTATGACTGTCCAGATCTGATTCAAAAAACTCATTCAAAAAATAAGTCTGATCGTTGCTTCCATCCAGCACAGCTACTATATCATGGCCTATCCCATTGCCAATGGTATTGATGCCACTCTCATCACTTATTCGGGCATAAATAGTTGGACTTTCATTGGTAATATCACCACTTCTAAAAGAGGGGTTGTTCATATAAAGGTTTATTGACGGCCCTTCGGTATCGGTCAGCATTTCATCATGATATCCTCCAATAATCAAGTTCTCAAAACAACCCCAGGCATCACTGGATTCACTTTGCGCGTAGTAACTGATTTTACCGAAACCATAATTATATGCAATATCTTTAGGCACTACAAATGAAAAAGAAAAATCCCCATTTATTACACTCACTTTTCCCTTGTATAAAATATTTGTTTGAACATCAAACTCCTGCTCAAAACTATCACTATCCTGCCCTATTGTTTTTATTCGTGATTTTTTATCATATACAACGGGATATAGCAAGCCATTAAAAGACGTATTTTTTATTCCATTCTTTTGAAAAACTGAACCCCGAATCATTACTCTTTCCATTGCATTTAAGGTGTCAGGATATTCCTGTGTGGACTGGTTGTTAATTTCAAGTGTTGCGATGCTGTCGTGTGGAATTGCTATTTTAAGTGCAGGATCACCTACCAATACAAATTTTTGAGCATTTGTTCCATTTCCAACTGCATTTTTAGAAGATTTAATAATATCTCCCAATCGTAAATATTCTTCATTTTCATTTTCAAAAATATATTTGAAAACCTGCTTATTTAACTGAAAATTGGCACCCGCACTCGTTGCCCTTGTTGTTGTTAACAAAGCTATTCCACCTCCGTTTACATTTAACAATACCAATTCGCCGGCTGATTCCAATGTCGGATTATCAAATCGTGTAAATTCGCAGGTAGCAGTAACAAAAACAGGTAACCGATCATAATTTTGCCAGGCATTAATATCTTGAACTTCCAATACACGTTCATGAGCCCATCCTGTTTCTCCACCATGTCCGATATAATTTACAATTAATGCCCCTTTTTCAATTTTATCATTAATGGCCTGCTTAACTTCCGGATAACGCTGTCCGCCAGGTGTAGATACTTGAGGGTAGGCATCGAAATAGATTTTATCTACATTTATATTGTTATTATCATTATCAATAAAATTCGCAATTTGTTCAGAATCTTTCACATAAGTATTGTAATCCTGATCATCACCCACCAGGCAAACTGTATTTCGCCAGGCACCCATAACGGCTTCAGAATTTTCTGAATAATGAATAATTTTATCAACCATATGCCGAGCTTGTTCAGGATTTCTGATTGGGATCCTTCCAATTCCAATATCAAGGCCACCATTAACATTCGCTCCCTCATTATCATCAAGTAGCCCAAAATAATCATCCGTGTTATAAGATGATATAATCGCGGTTGAAAAAGGAGATTCCCAGGTCGGTACAAAATTAGTATTGTCTTCAATACGATTTTTATAGTCAAACGAAGCATCCCCAAACAACAATAAATATTTTGGTTGTGAAGTTGAACCTGCCCGGTCATACAACATCCTGACAAAGTTCCGGATTGCACTTATATCCTGAGCTCCTGATGAAAATTCATTATAAATTTTATCCGGCTCAACGATGCAATAGCTTAACCCATCATGGCCCTCATGAAATTCAGCCAATCGCAATGCCTGATCATAAAACACTTTGGGGCTTATTATTATAAGATCTACCGGTTGTAAGCCGTGATAATTTTGGTTATTAACAAACTCAACAAATTCGGCAGTTAAAAAGCCGATGTCATCAAAAGCGATAAATTCAAGCAGAGAATCAGTAGCTAAAACAAAATTTAGCTCATTGCCATTTTTAATCCCATTTATTTTGGTGATGGAATGTGGATTAGTAATGTTCCAGACAACCAGTTTTTCATTGATGCCTGATAATTTAAAACTAGAAATTCTTCCACTTCCAATACTTTGAGAATTCCTGAATGACATTTGATGGCCCGTGAATACCAGTTGCCTCCAGGCGACGATTTCAAGATAGTCGAGCCATGCCTTGGATGCGGGATTGGGTTTTAAATAATTTAATTTTAGCGCTAGATGATCACTCTCTGATAAGTAATCTCCGGTTACACTTCCTTGCAAAGCTTCGGGAGGATAAGGAGCGGAAAAATTAATGCCTGAAGCTGTTATCTGATTAATAAATGAACCATTAACACTCACTTCAATTTTGCTTGAAACTGATGATTTGATGGCAGCTTCAACTTTTATTTGAAGTTTTTTTGATTTAATCAGGTTTGGAAAATCAAATTCCAATGTCCGGAGTGTAATCGCGTCGAACACTTCTCCGTACCAATTTCTGCCCGAATTGATCAGGTTCAGCTCATTTTGTTCATGGAGAATGTGATCTTCAAATTCAGAAATGATAAAATTAGGTTCTAGGGTAAGGGATTGTTGCGTAACAATCCGTTTACCTTTTCCAAGATCTGTAGTGATAAAATAATAGGTATATTCGGAATACGCATTTGAAATATGTGAATATTTTTGAGTTGTTCCATTGAATTCCCAAACATGGGGCGACTGCCCGTAAAATAAAATATAATCGTTTGCATCAAACCTCCCGTCAGCCTCCCCGACCACTTCAATTGCATTTTCGTTTAAATCATCATGTTTTGTTTCACTGTTATTTTCGGGAAGCATCCCTCCTCCATGACCATAAATTCTTATATTCCGAGGGTCGATACCCGAAACATTTATTCCCATGGCAGTTAAATCGCTGTGAGTGATCTTGTAAACCCCAGCCTTTGTAACCTTTATTTTATACCAATTCCCGCTTGAGAAAACAGATTGATTCTTGAATTGAAAAGATCCGACACTTTCATTTGCAGGTTTAACTTCAATCTCAATATCAAAAGAAATCAACTTTTCAATTTTTCCATTGTCAGGATTTATTCTTAAAGGGACTAATTCATAGTATAAATATTTCTTCTTTGAAATGGTTCTCATTTCTGATCTCACCTCAACATCATTTTTTATATCGATCTGTTTTAAATTTTGCAACTCAGAAGCCTGCAATTCTTCAAAGTGCATATTTATCAGCTTCACATTTATTTCTCCGTGGATAAATTGAATTGGAATGTGCTCGCTAAAAAAAGGGAGATTTTCAATCGATATATTTGGGGTTTGGAGTTGTCCGTCGTTCCAATTCACGGTCCTCAATCTGTTTTGCGGAAACGCGACAGATCCCTTTATGGCAATCAATATAAATAATATAAGAATTTTCCGCAGCATAGTTCTTTCTTCTTAAATATTGATGCCTAACTCTTAAAGCAGGTATTTCAAACTGTTAGATCAGGGCACTATTAACGTGATAATTATTATTACGGCTGTAAATATACTCAAATAGAACTTTTAGAACAATCCTTACGTACAAGTCAAATATTAACACTTTCTGGTTAACATATAAACTCAGAAAGTTTATAATTTTGAATAATAGTTCGTAATATTGTAAAAATCGTAAAATTTTATTAAAAAATCTTTATCTGATTAAGCACTACTTGGACAATAATATACTTTGTTTTTAGTTAAATAGAAAAAACACAATTGTTTATGCACTCAAAATTCATCAATATAATTGGAATTCTTCTTGCACTCACCGTTATTACCTCCTGTAATAAATTTAATATTTTCAAGAAGAAACCGACATCAAGCCACAGCACAGGATGGACTTATAACACAGAAGAAAATGGTGGATTCAATGTTTCCGATTTAAATGAACAAGAAACAGGGCCCGGTTTGGTTTTTATTGAAGGTGGAACTTTTGTGATGGGATCCACCCAGGAGGATGTGATGCATGAATGGAACAATATGCCAAGAAGAGTCACTGTTCCTTCATTTTACATTGATGAAACTGAAGTTACCAACCTGGATTATTTAGAATATTTATATTGGACAGGCAGAGTATTCGGAAAAGATCATCCTGATGTTTATCGTAAGGCTTTGCCCGACACTTTGGTTTGGCGTGATCGTTTGGGGTATAATGAACCATTGGTAAATATGTATCTGCGTCATCCAGCTTATCAAAATTATCCGGTAGTTGGAGTTAGCTGGCTTCAGGCCACTGAATATTGTAAATGGAGAACTGATCGGGTAAATGAATTTTTACTAATAAAATCAGAAGCACTTGAATGGAATAATGATCAGAAGAATGCCGACAATTTTAATACTGATGCCTATTTAGCTGGTCAATACGGAAATGTACCTGCCAATGATTCTACAAATAAAGATGCGGTTCAAAGAGTTTCTCTTGAAGATGGCATTTTGTTACCAGGATATAGACTGCCTACTGAAGCAGAGTGGGAATACGCAGCATTAGGACTGCTTGGCAACACTGTTAATGAACGAGTGGTTGAACGGAAGACATATCCATGGAATGGGCACTATCTGCGAACCGGCGACAAAAAATACCAAGGCGGATTTATGGCTAATTTTAAACGTGGACGTGGCGATTATATGGGTGTTGCAGGTAGTTTAAATGATGGAGCTGATATTACGGCACCGGTTGGCACTTACTGGCCAAACGACTATGGTTTATATAATATGGCCGGTAATGTTAGTGAATGGGTTATCGATGTTTACCGTCCTCTTAGCTTTGAAGATGTATCTGATTATAGTCCTTTCAGAGGAAATGTTTTTATGAATAAACAAACTGATTCTTCAGGAGTGCTTGTTCAAAAAGATAGTTTAGGAAGGATTCCTGAGATTATGGTTTCCGCAGAAGAAATAAAAAACAGAAAAAATTTCCGTCAGGCAGATAATATCAGTTATCGGGACGGTGACCGACAATCCATGATTGGAGGAAACTGGCTAACTCAACCTGGTGACGACACTAAAGCCTTGTCAATGTATGAATATGGTGTAAACTCACTGATAAGTAATGAATCCAGGGTTTATAAAGGTGGTTCGTGGAAAGATCCTGCCTATTACCTAAGTCCGGGAGTAAGAAGATTTTTAAATCAAAACGAATCTTCAAACTCAATTGGATTCAGATGCGCCATGATTCGGGTCGGGAGAACTGTACCTGACGGAAAATAAAAAATTCTATTTAAAGAACTACGTCCCCTTCCGTAATTTCGGGAGGGGATTTTTTTATCTTTGGATTATGATTTCATCAATAGAAGAATTATATCGTTATTTCCTCAAGCATCCGCAAATATCAACGGATAGTAGGGCAATTTCAGAAGGATCCATTTTCTTGGCGCTGAAAGGTGAAAACTTCAATGGAAATAAATTTGCCCTCCAAGCCTTAAATCAAGGTTGTAGCTTGGCTGTTGTTGATGACATTAAGCTAGAAGATATTGATCGCTGTTTTTTTGTTGAAAATGTGCTGAATACACTGCATGCGCTCGCAAAACTTCATCGTAAAAAACTAAATATCCCAATCATTGGGATAACAGGTACAAATGGTAAAACAACCACCAAAGAGCTAATCAATGCTGTTCTTTCAAAGAAGTTTAAAATCTATTCCACCAAAGGCAACCTCAATAATCACATCGGAGTACCCTTAAGCATCCTTTCCATAAATAATGATGTTGAAATAGCAGTTATTGAGATGGGTGCCAATCATTTGGGAGAGATAGAAAACTTATGTAAGATTTCAAATCCAAATTATGGATTAATCACGAATATTGGGATTGCACATCTGGAAGGATTTGGCAGTTTTGAAGGAGTAGTAGAAGCAAAAACGGAGTTATACCGACATTTGCTGGATCAACCAAAAGCGATCACTTTTGTTTATCATGATGACGCTCTCTTAATGAATAAATCTGAAAGTCTCCGAAGGTACACCTATGGTTTTACGGATAAAGCAAATGTTCAATTCAATAAAACAAATTCCGATATATTTGCCGTAACAAATTGGCAAATTAAAGGTAAAGGCCTGACCATCAATTCAAAATTAATCGGAGATTATAATGTGCCAAATATAATGGCTGCCATCTGCATTGGGCATTTTTTTGAAGTTCCGGAACTTTTTATAAAAGAAGCCATTGAGGAATATGAACCCAAAAACCAACGATCGCAACTATTGCAAACAACAAACAACCGATTAATTGTTGATGCTTATAATGCCAATCCCAGCAGTATGCTCAAAGCCATCGATAACTTTAAAATGGTAAAAGCGGATCAAAAAATATTGATCCTGGGAGATATGCTTGAATTGGGATCAAGAAGCCAGAGCCTACATCAGGATATTGTGGATCACATTTCCAAAACAGGAATCAAAAATGTAATATTAATTGGTTCACAATTTTCACTATGCGAATTAAAATCAAATTGGGTTCATTATAAAACCACCGATCAGGCTTTAGATTATCTAAGCTCAAACAAAATAAAAAATTGTACCATCCTGCTTAAAGGATCGAGAGGAATGCGACTCGAAAAACTTATTGAAACCCTCTAACGATGAAGCAATATAATGTTATTGGATTAATGTCAGGCACTTCTCTCGACGGATTAGATATTGCCAGTTGTAGTTTTATTGAGGAAGCGGGGAATTGGGAATTTAAAATTCAACAGGCTGAAACTATTTCTTACACTAATGAATGGATAAAAAACCTAACTGTAGCTCCTTTTTTATCCTCAGATGAACTCAGGCAACTCGACTTTTCATACGGAAATTATTTGGCGGTGAAAACTTTAACTTTTATTGAAAAAAATAAGTTAAACCCTGATTTTATTGCTTCGCACGGACATACCATCTTTCATCAACCTGAAAAAAACTTTACATTGCAAATCGGAAATGGAACTCAAATGGCTGAAATCCTGAAACTGCCTGTAATTTATGATTTTAGAGCTCTGGATATTTCTTTAGGAGGGCAAGGCGCTCCCCTTGTTCCAATTGGAGATCAATTGCTTTTTAAAGATTTTGAAATTTGTTTAAACCTTGGTGGATTTGCTAACATTTCATTTGATTTGCAAGGAAGAAGGATGGCCCAGGATGTTTGTCCGGTAAATATGGCATTAAATTTTATCAGCCAAAAGGAGCATCAAGAATATGATCATAATGGACAAATGGCTTTGAAAGGCAAGATTAATTCTGAACTGCTGAAAACCTTAAATAATATTTCATATTATCATATTGATCCACCAAAATCTTTATCACGCGAATGGTTCGAATCAGAATTTCTTTCTATCCTGCTTAAATTTCCCATTTCTAATTATGATCTTCTCCACACAATAACTGAGCATATCGCTTTTCAAATATCAAATTCATTTAGGATAAAAGAAAAAGGAAAGGTTTTGATCACAGGTGGAGGCGCACACAATGCTTATCTTATGCAGCGTATTCAAGCACTAACTAATCTTAATATAGAGATTCCAGATCATGACCTGGTTGATTTTAAAGAAGCCGTTGTTTTTGCTTTTTTAGGAATTCTTCGGATGCGGGATGAAGTTAATTGTTTGGGTTCAGCAACCGGAGCTAAACATGACAGTTGCGGAGGCATAATTGCCAATCCAAAAAAGATCGCATAAAAAAAGCGACCCGATCGGCCGCTTTTCAATTATCTGGATTTCATTCCGAAACGAGAGTGCATTGCCCCCATCCCAGCTCCTGCATTTCCTCTGGCAAATTGCCTTTTTCCTTGTCCACCGGTCCTACTATCAAATAAAACCCGTTGGTCCTCAGTAAGCAAAGTTCTCGTCTGTTGTTGGTGCGCTATTTTAAGTTTCATTTGCTTTGAAGTCAAGTTTGCAATTTCGTCGACCACTTTATCAATCTCTTTTTGATTTAAATTTTCAGCAGTTGTCAGGGTTCTTAAATGAGCTCTTTTCTCTTGCATTTCATTTCTGATTGGGAGCATCTCCTTGAGGTGACTTGTCCTAAATTCCTTCATTTTACCGACTTGTTCTTCACTTAAATTCAATCCCATCATTCCCATTCCTCTTTGTTCGATATTCTGATTACCCATTCCTTGTCCGGGATTCTGATGTAACCTCAATGCATTGACTCTTTGATTTCCATCTAAGCGTTGCATTCGTTGGGCATAAACATTGCCTGACATAAATATGGCTGCTAATATAATCAAACCATATATCCTTGTTTTTACATTAATTGTTTTCATCTTTCTCGTGTTTTTACATGTTTCTACTTGTTTTGTTGAGGATTACCATTTCTGGCATTCCTGCCTCTTCCCTGAATTTCGGACCATCGGCTATAATTATCATCCATCAATGACCTTTGAAATAATGTTACAAACTTATCGAATTGAGTATTTGTGCAATTATTTTTAATGATCAAAAAATGATCGATGGTCTGTCGTTTAATTTGTGCATGCAACTTTCCTATTTCATCTGCCATAGCAAACATTTTTGCTGTATCCGGATTTGCAGACGACATTTCGTTTATTAAAGCTAACCTGATTTTTTGCATTTCATCCATTCTCATTCTGGTATCGATCATGAACTTTTTTCCCAATTTGCCAAATTCGTCAATTTGCTGCGGATTAAGATTAAGTTCCTGCCTAAAATCCCTCATGGATGTTCGTTCTTTTTCAGTCATTTTAATTCTGCGACTTCCATATGAATGGTACACTATGGTTGAAATAGATGCAATATTTATAATTAACAGAACTGCAATAACAAGAATGACAATATTTCTTTTTGAAAAATAGTTCATGACTTAGTTTTTATTTATCAATTAAAAAAATCTCGATGGGTTCATAATCCATTTCATTGAATAAAAATTCATCAACTAAGGTCCGGTTATCAACACTGGCAATTTCCTCCGCTTCCGACACATAGCTATTTCCAAGACCGATACCGATATAGATCCCGATTATCAAAATTGCAGCAACCATAATGGGTTGGACGATACGCCTGACACTGAACAAGACGTTAGTTTTTTGCCTGTTTTCAATTTCCTGCCATATTCTGGTATGCATGAAAGGATCAGGAAGAATTCTCTTTTGCTCATCAAGAATTGATAATGTAGCAGATAATTCACCAACTAGTTTCTCACAAGAACGACATTCTGATAAATGTGAACGAAAGAGCCCGCTCTTTTTCACATCCATCGACCCATTTAAGAAAGGGCCGATTAGTTTATGTACTTCCTTGCATTTCATTTTGTTCTGTTTTTTCATTAGACTATTTATCTCTAAAAAACTTGCGCTAATTCAAATTCTTTTTATAATACTTAATCAACTTCTTTTGTAAATTCAACTTTGCACGATGAATGAGTGACTCCACTGCCGGTAAAGAAATATTCATGATTTCTCCAATTTCATTATATGAAACATCCTCAAGCTTATTCAAACTAAAAGCAATTCTTTGATTTTCATTCAAACTATCGATCGCCTTAAATAAAATTCTTGATCTTTGTTCCCGTTCCATCTCAATGTCTGCCAGTTCACTTTCGTGGTGAACCCTTAATTTCAAATCTCTTGAATTTGACAAAGCATCCAGATCAGTAATTTTGACCTTTTTAGCTGCTCTGATAAAGTTCAATGACTTATTTACCGAGATGCGGTAAATCCAGGTGGAGAGTTTGGCGTCTCCCCTAAATTTATGAATTGAATCGTAAATCTTAATAAATACTTCTTGTGTCAAATCTTTTGCGTCATCGATATCATGCACAAATCCATAGCAGGTGTTTAATACCATCTCCTGATATTGATCAACCAACTTTTTAAAGGCCGCGTGATCCTTTCTCTTAACGTCTTCTACAAGATTTGATTCACTGATCATAAATTCAAAGTATTCACCTTATCTGCCAAATTAACAATAACTTGAATTAAAAACAATATTCAATAGACACATTCTTATTTAATTCCTTTTGGAAGGTTTAACATTTATTATGAATTTTTAAATAAAAAAAGGTGGGCCGATCAAACCCACCTTTCAATCTATTTATACGATACTTAGAAGTGAAATAAAATCTCCTGAAGATAAAAGGTACCTGCACCGGCCAAATAACCTATTAGTGCCAAAAGGCTTATTTTCTTGGTATACCAAATGAAATCTATTTTTTCCATACCCATGGCTGCAACACCAGCCGCAGAACCAATAATCAGTATGCTTCCTCCTGTACCGGCGCAATAAGCCAGGAATTCCCAAAATGCTCCATCAACTACAAAGAAGGCATCATAACCTGTTGAAGCAACATGTGCAATTTCATACATTCCCATCGCACCTGCAACCAAAGGTACATTATCAACAATTGACGAGAGAACCCCAATTACCATATTAATGATATAGATATTACCTATCTTGTCATTCATCCATCCGGCTAATAAAGATAAATGTCCGGCTGATTGTAACGCGGCAACTGCAGTTAAAATTCCCAGGAAGAAAAAGATAGTTGGCACATCAACTTTACGAAGCACGCCAATTACCGTAAGTTTTCGTCTATCTTCATGTGTTTTATTACGGTGCATAATCTCGGTTGTAATCCAAATAACCCCTAAACTGAACAACATTCCCATATAAGGAGGAAGATGGGTTATCGTTTTAAAAACGGGAACAAATAATAAACCACTGATCCCCATAATTAAAATCAATTTACGTTCAAAGGATGATGTAAATTCTTTGGTTTCATTTAGTGATAATTTAGGCCTTGTAACTTTACCTCTCATTGTGAATGACACAATAATCAATGGAATTACTATAGATATTACACTTGGGACAAAAACCATTTTAATTATATTTCCGGCAGTAATTTGTCCCCCGATCCATAACATGATGGTAGTTACGTCACCAATTGGTGACCACGCTCCACCGGCATTAGCTGCTAACACAACCATACTGGCAAAAAACCATCGGGTTTGTTTGTCGTCAATCAATTTACGGATTAAGGCTACCATCACAATGGTGGTGGTTAAATTATCGAGTGCTGCTGACATGAAAAAAGTCAAAATACTCAAAATCCACAACAATTTGATCTTACTGGTAGTTTTGATTTTATCGGTAATCAAATTGAATCCCTGATGCTGATCAACCGTTTCAACGATGGTCATTGCACCTAGCAAAAAGAATAGAATCGTAGCTATTTCTGCCAAATGTTCCATTACTGAATAATGGGTAATAAAGGCAAGCATATCCTCTTCGAAAAGCATCTCTCGATTGTCATCAGGCACCTTCACCTCCGGCGGAAGAATTTTTATCATGGTATGACCGTCTCCCGGCGACTCAGTATAACGATATACAGATCCTGCCTCTTCAAGCTTTTTCACAAAGTTACGGGAGTTTTCAATACTTACACACTGATCAGCATCACCATGCGCAATCCATATTGGTGGCATATCATTATGAATATGACTTATTGGTGAGGCATCTTTGCAAAGTTCAGGCTTTTCAAGAGGAG
>PHDM01000068.1:12105-29829 GCA_002840985.1 Bacteroidetes bacterium HGW-Bacteroidetes-17 | reverse complement strand
AAGCGGATGATATTTTGCAAAATACGCGTAAGTAGTTTTGTTTGCTTTATCGTTATAAAAACCATGAAGTAGAATCAAATTTTCGTGGACGGATTTGATGTTTGTAAGAGTGATGTTTGTGTCAAGAGAGAAGGATTTTTCGTAGTTGATTGTATTTTCAGGCGAAATAGAGAAATAGGAATAAGATTTTGCTTTTGTTAGTACAAGGAGATTGAGTCCATTGTTTAATGTATCAGCAAGGTAAAGTATATTATTAGTAATTGGCATTGTCAGTTCAGATTTGACATCATAATTAAAGTCAAATACAATAATTTCCGATTTATTATTACTTTCAAAAATACTAAAAATAGGAATGAATGATGTTTTGAAATCTGTAAATGGTCATAATGGTCGTTAAAAGATCAATCCAATAACTGCTCCTTCCTTTTAAAGATATTTTTAACCGCTTACCGATTTGTAACTGTAAGGGAGAAAGATCATTTCTACTTTTATCATGCATCAAAATATTTAGTGTAATGTGTTAATGTAAAGGAAGTCTTGACCCAAATTTTATTTGCGTCAAAAATTAGTTTTAATGTAAAATAATTGTAAAACAAACCTTATGAACACAAAAAATGATCCTAATTACACTAAATTAATTTACCTGCTGTTATTTTTATTTATTGTAATTCAACAAGCAGGATTTGCCCAAGGCGATGCATCCTCTAAGCAAATAACAGCAGTAAAGTTAAACGAGAAAGTAACCATTGATGGCATACTTTCAGAAAATGTTTGGAAACGAACCGGATTCGATGAATTCTTTCAGCAAGAACCAAATCAAGGAGAAAATGCAAGCCAACGCACGGAAGTCTGGTTAGCTTACGACAACGATGCCATTTATTATGCGGCAAAATATTACGATCCTAGTCCCGATTCGATATTGGCACGATTGGTCAGGCGAGATTTTGTTTGGGGTGATCCATCTGATGGAACGGTTCTTTATCTCGATTCATATGGGGATAAAAGGAACGGATATTTTTTCTATGTAAATGCCGCCGGTACACTGGCCGATGGATTATTAGAAAACGACAGTAAACAAACCGATCTTTCCTGGGATGCTGTTTGGGAAGGTGTTCCTCATATCGATTCGGATGGCTGGTCGGTCGAAATCAAGATACCCTTTTCACAATTGCGGTTTAAGAAAGAAGGAGAGCAAATTTGGGGTGTAAATGTCGAACGATATATTAGCCGAAAAGCAGAAACGGTGATGATAGCTTATACTCCAAGAAATGAGAATGGATTTGCATCAAGATTTCCTTCTTTATTAGGTATAGAAGGCCTTACCACTTCCTCACATTTCGAATTATTGCCTTATACAACCGCTAAGGCTGCGTATGTTGGAAACGATAAAAACAATCCTTTTAATCCCGGTCATAAGTATTCAACCGGGGCTGGAATCGATATCAGGGCAGGTTTAGGAAGCAGCCTTACTTTGAATGCGACGGTGAATCCCGATTTTGGTCAGGTTGAGGTAGATCCGGCTGTTGTTAACTTAACCGACGTTGAAACGGCATTTCAGGAAAAAAGACCATTCTTTACCGAAGGAGTCAATATTTATCGCTTTGGAAATGGTGGAACGAACAGTGTTCGAAATTTCAATTGGCCTGGAGCTAATATTTTCTATAGTCGAAGGATTGGAAGGGCACCGCAGGGACCTGTTCCGGCTAACGATTATGCAGATGTTCCGAATGGAACAAGCATCCTTGGTGCGACCAAAATTTCTGGAAGATTAAAGAATGGTTGGAAAGTAGGGACCGTCCATGCTTTGACCCAAAGGGAAAGCGCTTCAATTGATATTTCAGGTCAACAATCAAAATCAGAAGTTGAACCTCAATCTTATTATGGTGTTTTGAGGTTGCAACGCGATTTTAATGGTGGCAAACAGGGAATCGGAATTCTTTCTACCTATACCAATCGTTTTTTTAAAAATCCTGAGTTAAAGAATTACATCAATAAAGATGCTCTTGTTGCCGGTGTGGATGGATGGTTTTTCCTGGATTCGCAAAGAACCTATGTACTGACAGGTTGGGTAGCCGGATCAAATGTGAATGGGGATAAAAATAGGATGATAGCTTTGCAGAGGGGTGCAGGTCATTATTTTCAACGTCCTGATGTAGAATATATAAAAGTTGACAGCAGTGCCACATCAATGACCGGACTTGCAGGCCGTTTGATGTTAAATAAAAACAGGGGTCGCTTCGTTTTTAATACTGCAGTCGGGTTCTTAAGCCCTGAATTTGAAGTAAATGATTTGGGTTATGGTTCCTACAGTGATTTGATCAATATGCATTGGGCAATGAACTATAGGTTTACTACGCCCACAAAATACTATCAGAGTGCGGGATTGAACACGGCCACATATGCCAGTTTCGATTTTGGCGGCAATAAAACCGGACAGGGATTTTTTGCCGGTGGATTCATCACATTCAGGAATTTATCTGGGGTGAATATGAATTTTTCATATAACCCTGAATCATTAAATTCAAGAAGGACACGTGGAGGACCTTTAACACTAAACCCTTCAAGCCGTTCATTTAACTTCAATGTGAACAGTGATAATAGAAAATGGTGGGTTTTTAATGCTGGTGGTTTTACAAATAACGGTGATAATGCCAATTCAAAGGCAATATTTTCAAATGTCGAATTCAAAGTATCAACCTCATTTACATTACAGGTTGGGCTTGAATTGTCCAAAGATGAATATCATGCACAATGGGTAAGAGGGATTAATGATCCTTTGGCTTCAGATACTTATGGAAAACGATACGTATTTGCTAATCTTGATCAAACTGTTTTAGCATCAGAAATCAGAATGGATTGGATACTTAAACCAAACCTTAGTTTCCAGATTTATCTGCAGCCTTACATCGTTTCAGGAGAATATGCCGAATTCAAAGCTTTACAAAAACCAAAAACTTTCGATTTTTTGAAGTATGGAACGAATGGCTCCACAATCATAGAAAACAAATCAGCTGAAGGTGATATCCTTTCTTATACTGTGGATGCAGACGGATCCGGTCCTTCAAATGCAACCACCATCAGCAATCCCAATTTCAATTATGTATCGTTAAGAGGGAATGCCGTTTTGAGATGGGAGTACAGAAAGGGATCTACCCTTTATCTGGTTTGGACACAAAGCCGTGAAACCATGAATCCGGATGGGGAATTCAACCTTGGGAACTCCTTTGAGAGCATGTTCAACACAAAGGCTGATAATATATTCATGTTGAAGTTTTCTTATTGGTTTTAAATTTTTGTCAAACTCCTCGTGATTAAAAATGCGAGGAGTTCCATCATAAAATTAAATATATGAATCACCAACGTTTTGTTAAACACAAACACCATTCAACTTTATAAATTGGGGTAATAGAAAGCATTTGATATTTGATTACTTTTTATAAAATTCTTTTAGGCTCTTGATGGCCGCATGCCGGCCAATTTCGACCAATTCCTCTGCCTTGTAAAAGTCATAGGTGCTGGACGAATTGCGTGAAATATTTATTAAAATATCAGGCTTGTACTTATCGAGTAACATTTGTGCATTGTGATAGGTCATCAGGCTGATGGTTTTATTCATCAACTCAAAATAACCAAGCTTTTCCGTTTTGCTTATGGGATGGGTTTTATGTAAGTGACGATAAAAATCTTTAATTTTTTTTTGATAGATGGATCGTTTTATTTCATTGTCCTTTTTCGAAATAGCCGGTTTGTCGACTGGGATATTGGCATTTACATTTACAACAATCAAAATATCGCCAGGGGTTCTGTGGGCATGATTAATGGGGATGTTATTTATCACTCCCCCATCCACCAATAATCCATCATCCGTTTTGACGGGCGTAAAAATGGTTGGGATTGAAATAGAGGCCCTGATGGCTTCAAAAATACTTCCCTTGGTAAATACTACTTCTTCTTTATTTATAATATCGGCTGCTACTGCTGTATAGAAAATATTTAGATCCTCAATATTAACGTCGGGGATAAACTCTTTCATTTTATTAAAAACTTTGTCGCCTTTAACCAAGCCCTGAATACTGAATGAAAAATCGATCAAACTGAACACTTTAAATTTATCGAGGGAGCAAATCCAATTTTTATAGGCTTCCATTTTTCCCAAAGCATAAATACCCCCAACCATTGCACCCATTGAAGTTCCGGCAACCGAAAAAATTTCAAAACCCTGCTTCTCAATTTCCTCGATTACTCCAATGTGTGCAATTCCCCTTGCACCTCCACCCGATAATACCAATGATACTTTTTGTTTCATGTGTTTATTTAATCATGGACGTTTCATTTATAGATTCCTTGTCGTAAGTGCTTTAGTTAATATAATAAATTTTTGCAAGCAATGTATCAAATAATTATTACTTAAAGAAATTAGCATTTTAAATATATGAAAATATCCTCCATTTTGGTTCCAATATTCATAGATTCTTTTTGTTCAAAATTTCTTATTTAATTAATGGCTGGTAGTCGGAAATAACTACCCGTAAGGCTGGGATATTCCTAAACTTGTATAAATCCTGTGTGCATTCAAGCCTTTTGACTAAATATTTTCTAACTTTCATGCTTTAAATAAATCTAGTTTAGAGCAAAACTATATGCTTAGTTTTTTAACCATAATTAAACCCTAATTTTATGAAACGTATTTTAATGTTTTTATCAGTTTTTGTTCTTTTATTCCTGAATGTCACAGCTTTTGCACAATCAAAAAAAGTTGTTGATCGCATCATTGAATTAGGAACGACCGACAATCAAACCATGAATCATCTTGATGTTTTTTCGAACCGCTTCGGGGGACGGCTTATTGGATCGGATGCTTATGAAAATGCTGCCGAATGGGCCGTTAGTAAATTCAAAGAATGGGGTATGCAGGTAGAGATGGATTATTCCGGAACCCTGCCGGTTGGATTTAACCGGGGTCCTTGGTTTGGCAGACTATTAAGTGATAACGGAATGCAATTGCATTTTGCTACTCCTTCCTATACTTCCGGCACCAAAGGAGTTCAAAAGGGGCATGTTGTTTTGGAACCCAAATCACAAGAAGAATTTAATAGGATGAAAGGTAAATTGAAAGGTGCATGGGTACTAATTGGTGGCGATAACAGTGGATGGCCCATCGATATTTCTGTAAAAGCCGATCATTTGAGAGATTCAATTATTTTAGTAAACGAGGAGATTGCAAAAAAGAATAATGAAGCCCGTAGATATAATTATAGCCATCAAGGTGAAGCGCAAAAAGAAATGTTGCCTTTGGTAGAGGAACCCGCTTTATTTTATCGTCAGATGAAGGAAGCCGGAATTCTCGGAATTATACAATCTTCATCAAATCCAATCCGTGCACTTTACGATCGTAAAAATATCGACAATATGACTTTCGAAACGCTTCCAACGATTCCTGATATTAAATTAGACGAGCATCAATATGCGATCATTGAGCAGATGGCCAAAGAAAGACAACGTTTCGAACTTGAATTCGACATTCGGAATCATTTTAAAATGGGTCCTGTAAAATACCATAATGTAATTGGAATTATCCCCGGAACCAAATATCCTGACGAATATGTTATGGTGGGTGGGCATTTAGATGCCTTTGATGTTGCCACAGGTGGTGTAGATTGTGGCACCGGGATAGCAGTTGCCATGGAAACTGCCAGATTAATTATGGAATCAGGAGGAAAACCCAAACGAACGATTTTGATTTGTTTGTGGGCCGGTGAAGAATTCGGACTCCTAGGATCAAAAAGCTGGGTTGAGAACAATAAAGACAAATGGGCCAAAATATCCAATTATTTTAACCGTGACGGAGGCCCTACTCTTGCAAATAGTTTGAGCGTGACTGAAGCCATGTATGCCGATATGGAAAAAATTTGTGAACCATTAAATAATATTAATCCGGATTTTCCATTTACATTAAGTAAAAGAGAGACTTCAACCCGTCCAACCAGAGCCGGTGGATCGGATCATGCATATTTTGCCATAAATGGGGTTCCTACTGTTTCTTTTGGAACAGCCGATCCAAAAGGTTATGATTTTAACTATGGAGAAATTTGGCATACCGAACGTGATTTATATAACATGAGTATTCCAGAATATATGGAGCATTCTTCAGTGGTAACGGCCATTGTTACTTTAGGAATCGCAAATCTGGATCATCTTTTATCAAGAGAAGGTTATTATAAAGAGGAAAAAAAATAGAATAATTATAATTTTTAAAAAGCCCTTGTATCAATTTTAGATGCAAGGGCTTTTTTTATGAATGATATTCAAATCTCTCAAAAGAATAAGGCACTATTTTACTACAATAAATTAAAAGTTAATAAATTGGGATGATTCATTAAAAATAAAATCAAATATGCCCAAAATCTGATTTCAATTACTTATACAGAAAATAACCCGGAAGACTATTGTGTTAAATTATTAACAGTTAGGAGGATACAAAAAAACTATATCTTTACTGAGAGAATCATGTTGTATTAGATTGCCATCAATTTTATTAATTAAAGAGGTGGCAACACCTTTAAAAACTGTTTACATGATAAAAAAAGTATTGGTTGCCAATCGGGGCGAAATTGCAGTAAGGATCATCAGGTCATGTCGGGAAATGGGGATCAAATCTGTGGCAGTTTATTCAGATGCAGATCGAACCTCAATGCATGTAAGGTATGCGGATGAAGCATATAATATAGGGCCTGCTCCATCTAATGAAAGCTATCTGGTGATGGATAAAATAATTGCAGTGGCAAAAAAAACAAATGCCGATGCGATACACCCCGGATATGGGTTTCTGTCTGAAAATGCAAAGTTTTCTGAAAGATGCAAGGAAGAGGGCATTATTTTTATAGGACCATCTGCTTATGCCATCAGAACAATGGGTGATAAAATTACGGCCCGAAAAACAATGTTGGCGGCTAATGTGCCTGTAGTTCCAGGTACAACCGAGCCATTAACAGATATTGAATCTGCCATAAAAACAATTCAGGAAATTGGTTTACCGGTAATGGTAAAAGCATCTGCTGGTGGAGGAGGTAAGGGTATGCGTTTGGTGCGAAAAGAATCTGAAATTGTAAGTTCAGTAAGTGCTGCAAAATCGGAAGCTATGGCAGCTTTTGGTGATGATGCCATTTATGTTGAAAAATATATCGAATCACCTCACCATATCGAATTTCAGATACTTGCCGATCAACATCACAATGCCATACACCTTTTTGAGCGGGAATGTTCAGTGCAACGGCGTCATCAAAAAGTGGTTGAAGAAACCCCATCACCTTTAATGAATGAAAAGGTTAGGGCCGAAATGGGTGCACATGCAGTGGCCGCTGCAAAAGCAGTTGATTATTGTGGCGCAGGAACCATTGAGTTTATTGTGGACGATCAATTGAATTATTATTTCCTGGAAATGAATACGCGTTTGCAGGTCGAACATCCGATAACAGAAAGGGTAGTTGGGGTTGATCTGGTAAAAGAACAGATAAAAATCGCCAATGGTGAGGTGCTTTCATTTAAGCAGGAAGATCTTCGACAAGAGGGCCATGCCATTGAATGCCGTATTTATGCCGAAGATCCGGATAATAATTTTATGCCAAGCCCGGGTGTTATTAAGCATATTTCAGAACCATTGGGTTTGGGCGTTCGTCATGATGGTTATGTTTACGAAGGTTATGAAATTCCAATGTATTACGATCCACTCATCTCGAAATTGATTGTTTGGGCAAAAACACGTGATGAAGCAATCGCCCGCTTAAGAAGGGCCTTGTATAATTATAAAATTACCGGTATCAAAACATCCATCAAATTCCTTGAGCGGATCATGGACTGTCCGGATTTTAAATCGGGAAAATACAATACAAACTTCATCGAAAAAAACTTCGAATTCCTTATGACAAAACCTCCCAGCTCAGGTAATTGCGAAGAGGTGGCTATTATTGCTGCATTTATTGATTATATGGATAAAGCAAGTTGTCCGTCATGTGAAAAATCAAAGCAACAATTAGGAAATAATTGGAAGGATTTTGGAAGAAAAAGGAATGTATTGCGCTTTTAATGGAAAAAACAGATTTTATGTCGTACGAAGTTAGATTAAACGATAGAACAGCAAAAGTAGAACTGATTGATCGGGACAAAAATAAGGTCAGGATTTTGGTGGATGATAAAGAATTCGATGCTGATGTTATCATGGTTGAAAGAGGGGTTTATTCAATAATTATGAACGGAATTTCATATAATGTTGAAATGATTGAGAACGGATCGGCTAAAAATTATTTGGTTAACACGCTTTATGATTCCTTTGACATTGAAATTATTGATGCTGAAAGTAAATACCAGAAGAGCAGAATTAAAAATGTGGGAGAAGACTCAAATGTGATGTCTACCCCAATGCCCGGCAAAGTTGTTAAGATTCTGGTAAAACCCGGTGATGAAGTTAAAGCCGGCGATACTGTCATCATTATCTCGGCCATGAAAATGGAAAGTGAGTATAAAGTTAAAAAGGATAGGTTGATTAAGGAAGTTCTGGTGAAAGAAGGCGATATTGTAGCTGGACATCAGGCCTTAATTATTATCGAATAAAAATATTTTGTTATGATGAACCTTGAAGATAAGTATAAAAAGTTTGAGCTGATAAATGCGCAATCCGAACTTGGCGGTGGAGTTGAAAGAACCGAAAGACAGCATAAAGCAGGAAGATTAACGGCAAGAGAACGGGTTGAAATTTTGCTCGATACGGATACTTTTGTGGAGTTGGACAAATTTGTTGTGCACAAGGCAACAGATTTCGGAATGGAAAAAAATAAATTCCTGGGCGATGGTGTTGTATCTGGATATGGTAAAATTGATGGACGACTTGTTTATGTTTTCGCGCAGGATTTTACCGTTTTCGGAGGAACCTTAAGCCGGGCAAATGCCAATAAAATTATTAAGGTAATGGATTTGGCAATGAAAATGGGAGCACCGGTCATTGGCCTCAATGATTCAGGGGGAGCCCGAATCCAGGAAGGGGTTGAAAGCCTGGGTGGCTATGCCGATATTTTTTATCGCAATGTGATGTCTTCAGGGGTCATTCCCCAAATTTCTGCAATACTTGGTCCATGTGCAGGTGGTGCTGTTTATTCGCCGGCCATGACCGACTTTATTTTGATGGTCAAAGAATCGAGTTATATGTTTGTTACAGGGCCGGAAGTGATAAAAACAGTAACCCATGAGGAGGTAACAAAAGAAGAGCTCGGTGGGGCCATGACCCATAACTCAAAAAGTGGCGTTGCTCATTTTATGGCCGATGACGATGAACAGGCCATGATGATGATTCGGGAATTGTTCAGTTATATTCCATCGAATAATATGGAAGAAGCACCGTTGAAATCTTGCACGGATGACATTCGGCGGGAGGATGAAAAGCTTCAAACACTCATCCCCGCGGATCCAAATAAACCTTATAATATGTTGGATTTGATCACGACTGTTGTGGATGATCATAACTTTTTTGAGGTTCAACCACATTTCGCTCCAAATATCGTAATCGGCTTTGCCCGTTTGGGCGGTCGGTCAGTTGGCATTCTGGCTAACCAGCCTGCTTATCTTGCAGGTGTTTTAGATATTAACTCATCAATTAAAGGAGCTCGCTTTGTGCGTTTTTGTGATGCTTTTAATATCCCGATCATCACCTTTGAAGATGTTCCCGGATTTTTACCCGGTACTGCTCAGGAATTCGGCGGGATTATCAAACATGGTGCAAAACTTTTATACGCATTTGCTGAAGCTACAGTGCCAAAAATCACCTTAATCACGCGTAAAGCCTATGGTGGAGCTTATGATGTGATGTCGAGCAAGCATATTGGCGCTGATATAAATTTTGCATACCCAACTGCCGAAATTGCAGTCATGGGCGCTGATGGAGCGGTCAATATCATTTTCAGAAATGCTTTGACTGATGAAGAAAAACAAAAAGCTGTTGACGATTACAGGGAAACTTTTGCCAGTCCGTATAAAGCTGCTGAATTGGGTTATATTGATGAGATTATTTATCCACGACAAACCCGGTATAAACTAATTGAAGCTTTGGAAATGACCAGCAATAAAAGCAAATCCAATCCATCAAAAAAGCATGGGAATATTCCATTGTAATTAAAGAAAATTCCTAGAGTTGACTATCTCCGTGGCAAGCCAAGGAGAACCCTGCCTGACGTGTGTTTCTTCACAATTTAGGTAACAATTATTTGAAGATTTTTTAATGCTAAGAAATTAAGATCGGTAATTCTTTTCACTTTTAGTAGATAAAAAATAAGAAGTCCTTAACAATAAGGTTGCAATAAAACTTTTAGAATATTTTTTGTTTTATTTTCTGTACTTTTCCTTGATGAAAAGTACTAAAAATCAAGTCTTCCAGACCTAAAAAACAAGCTCTATTCCTTGTATTGCATGTCGCGATCCAAGTCGTTTGATCTTTGTCTTTTAAAATTCTTATCATTTTTAATCTGTCGATTATTCAAAATTCGATTTTTGTTAAATCTTCTGGATCGCTTGAATAGCCCTCCCAATAATACTTCGGAAAGAGCTTGTAATTTTTATGTCTGAAGGACATTGTTAGATTTGCTAATATTCTTTATTGAATAAAAGATAATTCATTGGCGCAGCCATAGGGCGGCGTGAATATGGTGCAGGCCATGAAGTTTATTAGTTCATAAAAAGTCAATTTAACCTTAATCTTTAAATTGAAACAAGCTGATCATAGCTGATATTCACAAGACTTTCTTTGTTTCCCTGCCCGTTCGCAGCTACCGTGTACCCACAAGTTTTGAGTTGTACATTAAATAAGATTATGGAGCGTAGGCCAGAAAAAACGGCGGGCGTGGGGTGGCATTGTGGGGAGATAGCATCGTTTTTTCTGTCTTTTTCTTTGGTTCGTTTCTTTTGGACAAGCAAAAGAAATGAACCAAATGAAATTTTAAACGCTTGGAAAAAGGGTATGCTTCAAAAGAATAGACTTGGAATCATAGTATTAAAGCTAGGATTAGAAAGGTTAAGTTAAATAATAAAAGCAGCCAAACTTATAAAAGTTGTGTCCACACGTTAGCCGTTTGCAGGCGGGGTTTCTTTGGTCACAAAGAAATGAAAGGGACACTGTGATCTAAATTTACAAGTATGGTTTAATCATTAAAATAGGGCTTTTAACCAAATGATCACAAATGCCGATTTGTTACCAGAATTATGAAGCAAAACAATGACGGCAGACAGGTTTTGCCAAGTTTATTTCAGCAAGCCGAAAATCGAATTTTCTTTTATTGACCCCTCTGCCTACGGCATCCCTGCCTGGCCGCAAGTCAGGTCCCCTAAAAATAGGGGAGAGAATTTGGAAACCCAGATGCAATCATCGAGGAATTTTAAGATTAAAGTTCAGTTTTGAAATCTATTTTAAGTTCATTCATGGTAACCTGAAGTTCTTGTTCCAGATTTTGAATCAGCGAAGGAAGCAATTCTAAATTTGTTTGGTTCCTTGCATAATCTTCTATCAGACGAATTTCACTGGTTAAATTCTTTATATTGAAATGATCGATACTGGTTTTTAATTTATGTGCCTGAAATGTGAGGGTCTGATAATCTTTGCTAACAAGGCTATTATGAATCAAACTTAATATTTGAGGCCCATTTTCTAAAAATATTTTAACTAGTTTATTTAACATTTCCTGATCATCACCAATAAATGCCTTTATCCTATCAAGACTGTAAGTTTTCATTGGCCCTCAAATATTTAAATTTCATTTCCTTTTAACATCCTATATATAGTCGATTTCCCGATATCAAGCTTTTTAGCCACATGTAATACATTGTTATTATATTTCTGTAGATAAAACTTGATTATTTTTCGCTCATAACCTTGCAAGGTATCTTCTTCTATTAAGAAATCACTTGTTCCATGTGCAGAATTAAAAGAAATGTCCGATTCTGTGATAATATTGTCATTCGCTAAAACTGCTGCTAATTCAATGATAGCTTTTAATTCACGGACATTGCCCGGATAAGGATATTTTAATAATTTTTCAGAGGCTCCGGATGAAATACTTGGTAAATCTACTTTATTCTCTTTCGCGTACTCTTCCAAAAAATATTTTGCAAGTACAATGATGTCGTCTCCTCTATGCCTGAGGGGTGGCATTTCAATGGGCAACCCTAAAAGTCTGTAGTACAGGTCTTCACGCAAATTCCCTTTGTGGACTTCTTCTGATAAATCTTTATTTGTGGCAACAATTAAGCGGACATCAATTTTGATAATCTCATGTCCTCCAACTCGTGAAAATTCTCTCTCCTGCAAAACCCGGAGTAATTTAGTTTGCATATTGATGTCCATTTCAGCAATTTCATCTAAAAAGAGGGTGCCTTTATTTGCAATCTCAAATTTTCCCAGCTTCCTGGTTTGCGCCCCGGTAAATGATCCCTTTTCATGTCCAAATAATTCACTTTCAATTAACTCTCGTGGTACCGCAGAAACATTAATCGCAATAAATGGCTTTTTTGAGCGTGAAGAATTGTAGTGAATGGCACGGGCAGCCAACTCTTTCCCTGTACCGGTTTCTCCTGATAATGAAACGGTAATATTTGATTTTGCTGCTTTTTCTATTAAATCAAAAATTCCTTTAATGGGCTGACTTTTACCTTTAATAGCCTTATCAATTTTGTATTTTTTCCCAATTTCTTCCTTTAATATTGATATTTCCTGTTTTAAACCGATGTTTTCTTTAATCTTTATCAGCGAATTCCACAATCTGTCTTTGGTTTCATCATTTTTTTCAAGATAGTCATAGGCACCTTCTTTAAGTAATTTGACGGCCGTTGCAATTTCTTCCTGCCCGGAAACAATAATGATGGAAATATCCTGATCATATTCCCTGATTTTTTTCATAACCTCATAACCGGTCGTATCAGGAAGTGTAAAATCCAGAGAAATTACTGAAGGTTTTTTATGTAAATTAGCAACACACTCTTTCCCGGTAAGATAAAGTTCAACCTCATAGTCGGGGTTTTTAGAAAGATGATGCTTTAGCATCTCTCCATAGAACTCATCATCTTCAACAATAAATATGCGAAATGGGTTCATGATTGTTCCTTTTTAGTTATTATTATATCCATTTAAAAATGATTCCCAAATGGAGATTTAGTACTCATACGTGTGTTTCTAAGAATAGTTCCCATAATGGGAAAATAAAGATGTCTTTTTTCTAAGTCTGTTTCAATATCTTAGCGCAAGAAATGTGAAATGATCTAATTTCATTTAATGTTTTCTATGAGAATAGTATTAAGCTTTTAAAAACCATTAAATATTTAAAATAGTTCTAATTATTATGAATAGATTTGATTAAAATAATGAATGAATCTCTCCGCCGCAGAGCAGTGGGGTATCAATTGGGATGGTATTTAATTTATTCGCCATAAGAGGCGGTGCATTGGTCTCATTTATCCCGATACGCGGAGTTAATCCCGCCCAAGCGGGGCTATCGGGATTCGTTCAACTTAGAATTTTTATTTCGCTAACATTTATAAAAATTTAGTCTCACGAATAAAAGAAAACGAATGATATCCTTCTCTGCAATCATCATAATCATCCTTTTGGGATGGATGATCTATAAATTTAATCCTGCCAAGGGAGGAAAGGTAAGTGAAGAATATAAAATGGTGCTGAAAAAGTCTCCAAATTTTGATGGTAATCGGTTTAAAAATCCGGTTGCCACCGTAATGACGGCTCCAAAGTGGGCTACGATGAACGAATTTTTCAAAAAAGGGATTGACCGAAAACCTAATCATCCAATCCATACTGAAAAGTTTAATGCTAAGAAGTTTGAGCTTAATAAAAATAATTCAGAAATAAAATTCAGTTGGTTTGGGCACTCTTCGGTTTTGCTGCAAATTGAGGGAATAAATTTGCTTATTGATCCGGTTTTCAGCAAACGGGCATCGATGTTTTCATGGCTTGGCCCGAAACGTTTTGATTATGATCATCACATGACCGTTGAAGGCTTGCCTGAGATTGACGCCGTTTTAATTTCACACGATCATTACGACCATTTGGATTATAAAGTCATACGAAAGTTGAAAGATAAAGTGAAGCGTTTTTATGTCCCTTTAGGTGTTCGCATCCATCTGGAAAAGTGGGGTGTTCCGGCAAAAAATATCATTGACTTTGATTTGTGGAATCGTATTGCAATTAACGATGATTTAAATCTGGTTCTAACACCGGCCCGCCATTTTACAGGACGGGGTTTAACGAATCGTTTTTCAACATTGTGGGGTGGTTGGGCAATATTAGGGAAGCATCAAAAAGTATTTTTCAGTGCAGACTCCGGCTATTTTAACGGCTTTAAAGAAATCGGTGAAAAACTGGGGCCCTTCGATTTGGCTTTTATTGAATGTGGACAATATAATCCGGATTGGGAAGCCATTCACATGCTTCCGGAACAATCGGTGCAAGCAGCAGAGGATGTGAAAGCCAAATTTGTAGTCCCCATTCACTGGGGAAAATTTAAACTAAGTACCCATGCCTGGATGGAGCCCGTCGAACGGTTTTTAAAAACTTCGGAAAATAAATCTTTTCAAACCCTGACACCGAGGCCGAATGAGATTATTTCTCTTTCCGAAAATCATGAAAAGGATTTTTGGTGGCGAGAATAATTGAACGTTGAGTTTTCCACGAAGTGGAAAGTATGAGGGACAACGTCCCCATCTGGGGACGTCGTCCCTGAAGCTATACAGACCAACGCTTGCCCGCCGTTTTTTCAGGCCTGCCCAACTTCAAAAATGAAGTAATTGTCATTTCGAATGAACAAAGTGAATGAGAAATCTTATTGCAACATGTATTTTAGTAATGAGATTTCTCGACTACGCTCGAAATGACAAATACAAGCTGTCATTTCGATCCCGCTACAAGCGGGAGAGAAATCTCCATCCATAAAGGGGATTCCTCTCTTCGTTCGGAATGACAAACAAATGCTTTGGTATGCTTCGCACTCAGGGTGCAGAACCCAATATGAGGGACAACGTCCCCATCCGGGGACGTCGTCCCTGAAGCTCTGCAGACCAGCGCTTGCCCGCCGTTTTTTCTGGCCTGCCCAACTTCAAAAATGACAAATATAAGCTGTCATTTCGATCCCGCTACAAGCGGGAGAGAAATCTCCATCCATAAAGGGGATTCCTCTCTTCGTTCGAAATGACAAACGAATGCTTCGATATGCTTCGCACTCAGGGTGCGGAACCCAATATGAGGGACAACGTCCCCATCCGGGGACGTCGTCCCTGAAGCTCAGACCAGCGCTTGCCCGCCGTTTTTTCAGGCCTACCCAATTTCAAAAATGAAGTAATTGTCATTTCGAATGAACAAAGTGAATGAGAAATCTGATTGTAACATAAATTTTAGTAATGAGATTTCTCGCTACGCTCGAAATGACAAACGAATGCTTCGGTACGCTTCGCACTCAGGGTGCAGCAAAATAACTCAAGTCTTATTTTTTTTTGACTAATGAGTTCAAATTGATTAAAACCCTGCGAGGGTTTCAAATCCTCGTAGGGTTGGAATTTTACCTCCCAATCATCTTCTTCGGATCAACCCATTCCGTAAATTGTTCATCGCTTACCAAACCTAGTGAGATGGCGGCTTCACGCAAAGTACTCCCTTCTTCATGAGCTTTTTTGGCAATTTTAGCTGCATTTTCATAACCGATATGTGTATTTAAAGCAGTTACCAACATGAGTGAATTCTCCAGGTTTTTTTCAATGTTCTGAACATTGGGTTCAATCCCAACAGCGCAATTATCGTTGAACGAAACACAGGCATCCCCAATCAATCGGGCAGACATCAGCAGGTTGAAAATCATCATGGGTTTAAAAACGTTGAGTTGAAAATGTCCGTTAATGCCACCAACCGTTATTGCTGCATCATTACCAATAACCTGCGCACAAACCATCGTTAATGCTTCGGCCTGGGTTGGGTTTACTTTTCCGGGCATGATGGATGATCCCGGTTCGTTGGCCGGAAAATTAATTTCGCCAATTCCGCAACGTGGGCCGGAAGCCAATAAACGGGTGTTTTGACCAATATGCATCAAGCTTACAGCCAAAGTTTTTAAAGCACCGGAAGTTTCTACAATGGCATCGTGGGCAGAAAGCGATTCAAATTTATTTTCGGCAGTCACGAAGGGAAATCCAGTTAATTCGGCTATCTTTTTAGCCACCGATTCAGCATAGCCTTTTGGGGTATTAATTCCCGTTCCAACAGCAGTTCCACCAAGTGCAAGTTCCCTCAAATGAGGTAACGTGTTTTTCAAGGCCTTCAATCCATGATCCAACTGTGAAACATAACCCGAAAATTCCTGCCCTAAAGTAAGGGGTGTGGCATCCATCAAATGCGTGCGACCTATTTTTACAATTAGATCGAAGGCTTTTGCTTTTGAATCGAGCGTGTTTTTCAGTAATTCAATCCCGGGGATTGTAGTTTCAACAATCATTTTATAGGCTGCAATGTGCATGGCCGTTGGAAAAGTATCGTTGGATGATTGTGATTTATTTACATCATCATTGGGATGGATTAAACTTCTTCCTACACCCAGTTTTCCACCATTCAATACATGAGCCCTGTTTGAAATCACTTCATTTACGTTCATGTTCGATTGCGTTCCCGATCCAGTTTGCCAAACCACCAACGGAAAATGATCATTTAGTTTTCCTTCCAAAATTTCATCACAAACCTGCGCGATCAAATCTGCTTTTTCTTTAGGCAAAACTCCTAATTCGTAGTTAGTTTGTGCAGCGGCTTTTTTTAAATAAGCGAATGCTTCAATGATTTCTTTTGGCATCAACTGGCCGCCAATCTTAAAATTATCTTTTGATCGTTGTGTTTGTGCTCCCCAATATTTATCGGCAGGAACATTTACGGAACCTAGCGTGTCGTTTTCTATTCTGATCATGACTTTTTCGATTTACTTTCTAACAAAAATAACTTAAATAATTTGGAAAGAAACAGATTGCTAAAGAATACAGTAGTCAGAATACAGTAGTCAGTAGTTAGTAGTCAGTAGTTAGTATGTATTTAGGGGTTTTCTAAATTGATGTCATTTTGAAGCAGGTGTGATCATACTGTACCCCGACCTGTTGGAAGGTATGTTTTGCAATTTATTATTAAGCGCAAATAATCAGGAGAGAATTGAGAAGACAGAATACAGTAGACAGTAGTTAGTAGTTAGTAGTTAGTATGTTTTTAGTTTTCTTCTAATTTGATGTCATTTTGAAGCAGATGTCATCATCCTGTATCCTGACCTGTTGGAAGGTATGTTTTGCGATTTATTGTTAAGCGCAAATAATCTAGAGAATTGAGAAGACAGTAGTTAGTAGTTGTATTCAGTATGGAAATGTTTTTAGTTTTTTTCTAATTTGACATCAATTTGAAGCAGGTGAGCTTCTTAGATTCTGTCTACTGTCTACTAACTACTGACTACTAACTAACTACTGTATTCTGTCTTCTGCCTTCTGCCTACTTCTTCATACTATAAAAATCATTCCCCTTATCATCAACCAAAATAAAGGCGGGGAAATTTTTCACTTCGATACGATAAATGGCTTCCATCCCCAGTTCAGGATATTCCAGCAATTCGACCTTGGTGATATTATCCTGAGCTAAAATGGCTGCAGGGCCACCAATGCTTCCCAGAT
>PHDM01000068.1:0-12080 GCA_002840985.1 Bacteroidetes bacterium HGW-Bacteroidetes-17 | reverse complement strand
CCAATGCTTCCCAGATAAAAACCGCCATGTTTTTTACAGGCATCGGTTACTTGTTGACTGCGATTTCCTTTGGCAATCATAATCATGCTTCCACCTTTGCTTTGGAACAAATCAACATACGAATCCATTCGTCCGGCTGTTGTAGGACCAAATGATCCGGATGGTTTTCCTTTAGGGGTTTTTGCAGGACCGGCATAATAAATCGGATGATCCTTGATGTATTGTGGCAAGCCTTCGCCACTATCTATTCGTTCTTTAAGTTTTGCATGAGCGATATCACGGCCAACAATGATGGTACCGTTAAGAGAAAGTCTTGTTCCTACAGGATGTTTTGCGAGTAAGGAAAGTATTGTTTTCATCGGCTGATTAAGATCGATGTTCACGGCACCACTTTCGTCCGGATTTCTTAATTCTTCAGGAATATATTTTCCGGGATTATCTTCCATTTTTTCGACCCAGATACCGTCTTTGTTGATCTTGGCTTTAATATTCCGATCCGCCGAACAGGAAACACCCATTCCAACAGGGCAACTTGCTCCATGACGGGGCAGCCGAATAATCCGGATATCCAAAGCAAAATATTTTCCGCCAAACTGGGCACCAATTCCTAAATTATAGGCAGCCTTTAGAATTTTATCTTCTAATTCAATATCGCGAAAGGCTTGTCCGCCTTCGTTCCCTTTAGTGGGTAAATTATCGTAATACTTTGCAGAAGCAAGTTTTACGGTTTTTAAATTTGTTTCGGCAGAAGTTCCTCCAATCACAAAGGCTACATGATAAGGCGGGCAGGCGGCAGTTCCCAACGATTTTAATTTATCGATTAAAAAGCTTTCGAGGCTTTCTGGATTTAACAAAGCCTTAGTTTGCTGAAAAAGAGTTGTTTTGTTAGCCGAACCTCCGCCTTTGGCTACAAATAAAAATTTATATTCATCACCACCGGTGGCAAGAATATCAATTTGTGCAGGTAAATTTGTTCCTGAATTTACCTCTTTATACATATCCAATGGGATGGTTTGGGAGTAACGCAAGTTTTCCTCGGTATAAGTTTTATAAACTCCTTTTGACAAGGCTTCTTCATCGTTTCCATCGGTCCAGATTTGTTGTCCTTTTTTAGCCATAATCGTGGCTGTGCCTGTATCCTGACAAAATGGAAGTTCTCCTTTTGCCGATACTTCAGCATTTCGAAGCATTGTTAATCCAACATATTTGTCGTTTTCACTTGCTTCATCATCTGTAAGAATTGCTGCCACTTTTTTTACATGTTCGGTTCGGAGCATAAAGGACGTATCGCGCAATGCAGCATTGGCCAATTTAGTCAATCCTTCAGCTTCAACCTTAACAATTGATTTTCCTTCAAACTCAGAAACAGATACGTGATCTTTAGTGAGCAAATAATAATCTGTATGATCCTTTCCTAACGGAAAAGGCTCCTGATACTTAAATTCGGGGGTTGGCATAATAAAATAATTTTTTGATTGGGTTATATGAATAGGTGAAATTTAATTCTTTAAATTGAATCATAACTTTTTTTGTAATTCCAAATCTAATGCAGATTTCCTTATTTTATTAAACTTATAATTCATTTTTTTGATTATCTGCCGGTTTGAATTTCATGATGAGCCCGTTCAGGTGCATCCCAATTTCCTGGCTCAAAGTCATGAATTTATCAACATCCACATCTGAAATGAAATTAAGCTTGTTGGCAATGATAAGCAAAGTTTCAAGTTCTGTAAGTTTTTGATAAGAAGCCATTAAGTAATTTCTTCTATCTCTAAAATCTTTAGTTGTCATGGCTTTTGAAATACCGAGCGGTACTTCGATCACTCCGTTTTTTAATTGATCAGTCAGCGTTCTGGCTTCTTCTTCAGGAAATAAACTGGTTAACACATAAATGTTTTTTACCAGATCCAGGCTATCTTGCCAAACTGATAAATTGGTATAGGCTAGTTTGTTTTTCATCCTTAATTAATTTTATGTGATCAATTTTTTATAATTCTGCTATTTTTTCAGGTGGTTGAGCTAAAACGGCTTTATGCTTTTTTGCCACGATGGGGCGTTGCATCAATTTAGGGTTTTCAATCAGAATGCGAATCCACTCATCATCCGTAAAATTTTTCCCTTTTAAATCTGATTTATACGAATCTTCCTGGGTTCGAATGATTTCGATTGGTTTTAAGTTCATCTTCATCAAAAGTTCTTTCAATTCTTTTGGAGATAAAGGATTTTTGATATAGTCAACTACTTGAAATTTTACCTCTTCTGATTCAAGATAAGCAAGGCCTGCTCTTGATTTGCTGCATCGAGGATTGTGATAAATTGTGTACATCTTATTCAGATTTAATTATTACCGAATTCCATCAGATATGCTTTTATAAAATCATTGATTTCACCATCCATCACTGCCTGAACATTTGAGGTTTCATAACTTGTTCTCAAATCTTTAACCATTTTGTACGGATGCATCACATACGAACGAATTTGTGAACCCCATTCAATTTTTTTCTTGTTTCCTTCAATAGCTGCCTGGGCTTCTTTTTTCTTTCTGATTTCGATCTCGTACAATTGAGATTTTAACATTCGCAATGCTTTTTCCCGGTTCTGTCCTTGTGATCGTGTTTCCTGACATTCAATAATTATTCCACTTGGTTCGTGACGCAAACGTACCGCTGTTTCGACTTTATTTACGTTTTGACCACCGGGCCCACCTGCACGGAAAGTATCCCAACTGATGTCGGAAGCATTAATCTCAATATTGATATCGTCATCCACAACAGGGTAAACATAAACCGAAGCAAATGAAGTATGACGACGGTTGGCAGAATCAAACGGAGACAATCGCACCAATCGGTGTACTCCATTTTCACCTTTTAAATATCCAAATGCGAAATCACCTTCAAACTCAAGCGAAACAGATTTGATGCCGGCACCGTCTCCTTCGTGATAGTCCAATTGATTAACCTTATAATTATTTTTTTCACCCCACATGATATACATCCGCATCAACATTTCAGCCCAATCCTGACTTTCTGTTCCACCTGCTCCCGGATTAATATTCACAATGGCGTTTAAACGATCTTCCTCTCCCGAAAGCATATTTTTAAATTCCAGATCTTCGATGATCGATAATGTTGCCTTAAATTGTTTTTGCAACTCGGCTATACTGCCTTCTCCAGCATTATAAAATTCATGAATAACCACCAAATCATCGTAACTATCAATCGCTTTTTGAAAAACATGGGTCCACCTTTTTTTTTCATTGATTGATTTTAGTACAACTTCCGCCTTCTTCGGATCATTCCAGAACTGAGGTGTTTGTGTTATCTTTTCTTCTTCTGCAATAAGTTCTAATTTATGATCGATGTCAAAGAAACCTCCTTAAAGCATCCAATCTTTTCTTTAGAATTTTGATTTCTTCCAGCGTGGCCATTTATTAAAATAATTTATGTGTTTAAAAACAAATTTACAAAATATTATCCGATCATTCCCTGATGTTTTTGATTTATACAGAATAGAAATTCAAGGCTTAAATTTTACGATAAGGACTCAATCATACTGTTGAAAGAATGTATGAAACAGCATAAATTTAAGGAAGTTCCTTATTTAAGATGTCCCAAACATAACCTGAATGAAAACCTTTATTAATTGCATAAGATGCCAGCTTGAATTTTTTCTTGAGCAAATTTGGCTCTTTTATTTCAATGGCTTTTTTTGAGAGGATTTCTTTCAGTGCCATAAAGTACTCATCCTCGTCGATTTCACTTAGGCCAATTTGGATAATAAGATCAGGGATTTGTTTTTTCCTTAATTCATAAATGATTTTATTTTTACCCCATTTTTTGTTTCGAAATTTCCCTACTGCATAGGATTGGGCAAAACGTTCTTCGTTTAAATAATTATCGGCAACGAGTTGGGCTATTATTTTTTCAGCCACCTTAGGTTGGCTTTTCCACTCAATGAGTTTTGTTTGCACTTCAAAAATTGATCGCTCCTGATAGCTGCAATATTTTTGACATCTTGCCAATAAATATTGGTGATGCTCAGTCATGGGTATTGTTTTTAATGTGGTGATAAAATTCACGAAATTTAGTGTTGATTTGGTCGCGTATTTTGCGATACACATTCATCACCTCTTCTTCCGTTCCAGTTGCCATAGCCGGGTCCTCGAACCCGATATGCAACCTGTTTTTGACCATTCCCTGAAAGACGGGACACTTTTCACGAGCATCGTCACAAACTGTTATAACATAATCGAAAGGGGAAGTGACGAAGCAATCAAGTTTTCTGGGTCTTGATATACTAACATCAATGCCTATTTCAGCCATCACTTTAACTGTTCGTAGGTTTATCATTTTCCCGGGTTCCGTTCCGGCAGAAAAAATGTCAAGTTCCGGATCGAAGGATCTTAATAGATGTTCGGCCATCTGGCTTCGACATGTATTGCCTGTGCATATGATTAATATTTTTGTTTTCATTTAATTTAATTCTGAAGTAATTGTTTCACAAGTTCAGGTAATCCATCAACTGCTGTTTTCCGATGAATGGTTAAATTTCTCAAATTAATATTATTCGGAGCATTCGGATCAATTAAATGTTTAATACTCTCTTTTGGAGCTTCATTTATCAGCAGTGCTGCAGGATAAACTGTTAAAGATGTGCCAATCACGATTAAAATATCTGCTTTAGCTACAATTTCACTTGCCTTTGAGAAATTAGGAACACTTTCGCCGAACCAAACAATGTGAGGCCTTAATTGTGAACCTTTCTCACAAAAATCACCCAGTTTTAATTCCCAGCCATCCATTTGATAAACCAAGCTTTCATCCATGGTACTTCTTACTTTTTTTATTTCACCATGCAGATGTAATACATTTGCTGATCCAGCTCTTTCATGCAAATCATCAACGTTTTGGGTGATGATCTGAACGTCGAATGTGTCTTCCAATCTAACCAGCGCATAATGTGCAATGTTTGGTTCTACCTCAAACAGTTGCTTTCGTCTTTGGTTATAAAAATCAAGTACCACTTGTGGTTCTTGCTGCCATGCATGAGGACTGGCTACTTCCTCTATTTTGTAATTATTCCATAATCCATCCCCATCCCTGAAAGTTTTAAGTCCGCTTTCAGCACTCATACCTGCGCCGGTTAGTACTATTATTTTTTGCATGAAGTTAAAATTAACCGGATGAATTGGTTTACAGGTTAAATTTAAACAAAAAAAGCACCCTGATCAACAGGATGCTTGTTAAAATATACAATTAAAGCCTTTTAGAACAATTTCATATCATCGAGTACTTTCATTACTTTCTTGACTTCTTTTGCTGACTCTTGTAATAATTTGTTTTCATCATCATTCAAATTCAGTTCGAAAATAGTTTCTATTCCTCCACTTCCCAGTTTAACAGGCACACCAAGATAGATATCCTTTAACCCATATTCGCCTTGCAACCATGCACAACAGGGGAAAATACGTTTTTGATCGTCAACGATTGCTTCAACCATTTGTGCTGCGGCAGCACCCGGTGCATACCAGGCAGAAGTACCCATCAGATTCACCAATTCACCCCCCCCCATGCGGGTTCTTTCAACAATTTTATCAATTTCTGCTTTACCAAGTAATTCGGTAATCGGGATACCATTAACTGAAGTATATCGAGGCAAAGGAACCATTGTATTGCCATGCCCACCCAATGATAATGACAGAATGTCTTTTGGAGAAACGTTCAGGGCTTCTGCAATAAATGCCCGATACCTGCCCGTATCTAAAATTCCTGCCATACCAAATATTTTATTTGCACTTTTATTTGCGGCTTTATAAGCTGCATATGTCATTACATCCAAAGGGTTTGAAACGACTATAATGATCGCTTCTGGTGAATATTTTACGACTTTTTCGGTTACATCTTTAACGATCCCTGCATTTGTTTTAATCAAATCGTCACGTGTCATTCCCGGTTTACGAGGAATTCCAGAAGTAATTACAACTACCCCTGATCCTTTTGTACGCAAATAATCGTTTGTTACACCGGTAACCCTTGTGTTAAAGTTATTAATAGAAGAGGTTTGCCATATGTCCAATGCTTTACCTTCAGCAACACCTTCCTTTATATCAACTAATACTACTTCCCTAGCGAGGTCTTTATGTGCAATTACATTGGCGCATGTTGCTCCAACATTTCCAGCTCCAACAACAGTAATTCTATTCATATTTGTGTTTTTTTAGTTTCTAATTTGGTAGTGACATTTTTCACAAATATATAAATATCTGATTGTTAAAACAATAACAATGCTTATTTATATGAGTTTTTAAATTGGAAAGGTTGATTTCTGATATTTGAATTTAATATTAAAAAGGAAATATGCTTTATTGTACATAAAAAAGGTCACCTTGTGAGTGACCTTTTTAAATGTGATTTTCAGAATTAAAGTTTAAAATGTTGAATCAAAAAATTCATTAATTAACAATTCTCACCTTTATCCCTTTTCGCAGTACACTGGGCATCAACAACAGCAATCATTACCATGTTAACGATATCATTAACGCTGCTTCCCATGTTCAATACATGAACTGATTTATTCATTCCATTAATTACAGGTCCGATTACTTCATAATGTCCCATTTCCTGCATTAATTTATAAGCCACATTAGCTGCGGTTAAATAAGGGAAAATTAAAGCGTTAGCAGGAGCGCCTGCAAGCTTGGAAAATGGGAAATTTTCATTCAGCATTTCTGCATTTAAGGCAACGTTGGCCTGCATTTCACCATCCACAATCATATCAGGATATTCTTGGTGTAATTTAGCAACGGCAATTCGTTGTTTTTTTGGAATTTCACCATCGTTTGATCCAAAGTTTGAATAAGATAGAAACGCCACTCTGGGCTTAATCTTAAATTGTTCAATTGCATATGTTGTTTGTAAGGTTATTTCAACAAGCGTATCAACATCCGGATTTTTATTAACGGTGCAATCGGCAAAGAAAATAGGACCCATTTTTGAGTTGATGATATACATCCCTGACACAATATTGGCATTTGGTTTCATTCCAATAATTTGTAAGGCTGGTTTCAATGTATCCGGGTAATTCCGTGTTAAACCTGATATCATTGCATCTGCATATCCTGTTTCAACCAGCATTGGGCCATAATAATTTCGATGCTGCATTAAATCTTTAGCAGCAGTTAAGGTAACACCTCTTCTTTGACGTTTTGTATAAAGAATTTCTGCAAATCCATGACGACGGGTTTTTTCCTCATCTGACTTTGGATCTATAATATCAACTCCTTTTAATTCTAAGTTATTGGTGGCAATTAAATTCTTAATGACTTCAACATTTCCAAGTAGAATTGGGGTGGCCATCTCTTCATTGAGTACGATTTCAGCTGCCTTTAACATTTTATAATTTTCAGCTTCAGCAAAAACAACTCGTTTTGGATCTCTTTTTGCCCTGGCCTTAATTTGTCGTACGATTGGATTACTTACCCCAAGTCTCTTACGAAGTTCATCACGATAGGCATCCCAGTCGGTAATTGGTTTCAAAGCCACACCTGAATCCATAGCTGCTTTAGCAACTGCGGGAGCGACGAATTCAATAAGGCGTGGGTCAATTGGTTTTGGGATAATATAATCTTTTCCAAATTTTATATTGGTTGCATGGTAAGCAATATTTACCTGCTCTGGTACTGGTTCTTGGGCAAGTTTTGCAAGTGCATATGCAGCGGCTAACTTCATTTCCTCATTAATACATGTTGAACGAACATCCATTGCACCTCTAAAAATAAAGGGGAATCCCAATACATTATTAACCTGATTTGGATAGTCAGATCTTCCTGTTCCCATGATTAAATCTTCACGAACGGATATGGCTTCTTCATACATAATTTCAGGTACGGGGTTGGCACATGCAAAAACGATTGGATTTTTAGCCATTGATCGAAGCATATCCTTTGTAAATACACCTGCAACCGAAAGCCCTAAAAACATATCAGCATCAACAACGGCTTCAGCTAGGGTGTGAACGTTTCTGCTTGTGGCAAATTGTTTCTTTGATTCGTTCAGGTCAGTCCGTGATTGATGTAATACACCTTTTGAATCAAGCATCACTACATTTTCAAGCTTAACTCCTAAGGCAAGGTATAATTTAGTACAGGATATTGCAGCTGCACCGGCACCATTTACAACTACCTTTATTTTATCTATTTTTTTCTTGTTGATTTTAAGCGCATTCAACAGACCGGCAGAAGTAATAATTGCAGTTCCATGCTGATCATCATGCATTACAGGGATATTGAGTGCAGCTTTAATTCTGTCTTCAATTTCAAAACATTCCGGAGCTTTGATGTCCTCCAGGTTTATCCCACCGAATGTCGGAGCAATGTTAATTACTGTTTCAACAAATTTATCGATGTCCATGGTGTCGACTTCAATGTCAAAAACATCAAGATCAGCAAAAATTTTGAAAAGGAGCCCCTTACCTTCCATTACTGGTTTTCCTGCTTCCGGACCAATGTTTCCCAGTCCCAGGACGGCTGTTCCGTTTGAAATTACTGCTACCAGATTTCCCTTCGCAGTATACTTGTAAACATCTTCAGGATTATCTTTAATTTTCAAGCAGGGATCAGCAACCCCTGGGGTATAAGCCAAAGATAAATCTCTTTGTGTAGAATATGGCTTGGTTGGAACCACTTCTATTTTGCCAGGTCTTCCTTCAGAATGATAGATTAAGGCATCTTTTCTAAATAAATTATCCATTACTTTAAGTTTATTGTGAATATCTAAACAAATGAGATACAAAATTAATAATATCTATCTTATGTCTGATTGTAATCGCTTATATATACTGATTAAAAATTATTCTCTGAAACTTAGTCTTTTGCAATAAAAACAGTCCTATTTTAGTGCAGTCAAATTTTTATCGTAAAATTAAATTTGTACTTTTACTCGTTTGCAAAGTAACAAGAGTTTTGAAATAATAACCCAAAATCTGATTAGATGTATTCGTATATCGAAGGAAATTTAGTAGAAAAAACGCCTACCTATGTGGTAATGGATGTGAATGGTATTGGATATCAGATTCATATTTCTCTCCATACCTATGCTCAAATTGAAGGATTGAAACAATGCAGATTGCATACACACTTTGTTGTGCGAGAGGATGCTCAGCTTTTATATGGTTTCCATTCAATTACCGAGCGAAAATTATTTGTTCAATTGATTTCCGTATCAGGTGTTGGAGCCAATATCGCCCGCTTAATTTTATCATCAATGAGCCCCAATGAAATCGTTGCAAACATATTAAGCAGCAATGTTGCAGCAATGCAATCGGTTAAAGGGATAGGTGGCAAAACCGCCCAAAGGATTATTATTGATTTAAAAGATAAATTGGAGAAAGGAGATGGAATGGCTGATAATCTTCAGTCTGCACACAATACAAAAAAGGAAGAGGCGTTATCAGGATTGGTGGTTCTTGGTTTTAATAAAAACCTTGCATCAAAAGCCATTGATAAAGTTCTTGAAACTAAAGGAAGCGACCTTAGTGTTGAGGAATTGATCAAAAATGTATTAAAATCATTTTAACCTTTTCTTTTTTGGGATAAAAATCATGATCGTTTCATTTTATGTTTTAAAAATCGCATTCATTCTTTGATATCTCCAATCAAACATATCTTTTCACCTGGATGGATTCTGATATTCATTTTCGTTCTTGTTTCTATAAGTACGAAAACCATTGCAAGTGAAAATGAACTGAATAAACCCAAATACAACCCTTTCCTGCCGCAGGATACCACAAATGGAATGAAATTGCAATACCCTTTTAAAAGTCAGTTTTTCGAACCTTTTAATTATAAATTTTATAGTCCCCTATTTTTAAGAACTCCTTCAAATATTAATTCTCAGATTATTTACGATCCTCGAAATAAAAAATATCTTTTTTTTAGTCGGACGGGGAATTTGAACTATCGTTCACCGTACAGCATGGGTTTTAATGAATATCAGAACTATGCATTAAAAAAATCGGAAAGTGATTATTGGAAAGAGCGGATCAATACTTCGGGAAGTGATAGCAGAGCCGGCATTCTTCCTGCAATTCATGTGGGGGGCGAGGTGTTCGACCGAATTTTCGGAGGAAACAACATCGATATCCGACCTCAGGGCTCCGCAGAATTAACATTTGGGGTACTTTCCAATAACCGTAAAGATGAAACACTCGACGTAAGGCGAAGACGAACTACAAATTTTGATTTCAAAGAAAAAATTCAAATGAGTGTTTTGGCTAACATTGGCGATAAAATCCAATTCAAAACAAATTATAATACCGAATCAACTTTCGATTTTGAAAATAAACTGGCACTTAAATATGAGGGCAAGGAGGACGAAATTGTTAAACTGATCGAGGCCGGTGATGTTACCTTGCCGCTGCCAACAACACTCATCACCGGAAGCCAAAGTTTATTTGGTATTAAAACAAAATTACAGTTTGGAAAAGCTACGATTACCAGTGTTTTTTCTCAGCAAAAAAGTCAAACCTCATCTATCACTGTACAAGGAGGTGCTCAAACCAACAAGTTCAGTTTAACGGCTGTTGATTATGAAGAAAACCGTCACTTTTTTATCGGACAATATTTCAGGGAGGAAGTCATCGGACAAGATGGGAAACCTAGTAACCGATATAATGAGGCATTAAGAAATCTTCCGGTTATTGCATCAAATGTCAATATTACACGCATGGAAGTGTGGGTAACGAACATTGGTCCGGCTGTATCGGATAACAGAAATATCATTGCCTTAGCTGATCTGGGCGAATATCAACCCAACAACAGCTATATCAATCCGCTATCAGGGGGCAATTTGCCTTCAAATTTTTCAAATAACTTAATGAATAACTTGGATACGGCTCAATTGCGAAACATTAATACCGTATCAAATTATCTAAAGTACGATCCTTTAAATATTGGACAATCAGGATACTTTGTAGCAGGGGAAGATTTTGAAAAAATTGAAAGTGCACGAAAATTAAGATCTTCCGAATACACTTTTAACAGTAAGCTTGGTTTTATATCGCTAAATACAACACTAAATGCCGATCAAACTCTGGCAGTTGCTTATCAATACACGGTTATCGGAGATGATAGGATTTATCAGGTTGGTGAATTTACAGACCAGGGGGTTGATGCCCCTGAAGTATTGATTGTAAAATTGCTAAAAAGTACCTCTGTGAATACCCATAATAAGATGTGGGATTTGATGATGAAAAATGTGTATTCGATCAGGGCTTACCAGGTGAATCCTGAAGATTTTATTTTTAACATATTCTATTCCGGAAATAAAAATGGAATTCCCACTGCTTATCTGACTGAAGGTAATGAGAATATAAAGGGAGTTCCGTTGATTAGATTATTAAATATGGATAACCTGAATCCTCAATTAAATCCTCCTCCTGATGGAATATTCGATTTTATTGATGGTGCAGCAAGAAACGGTGGAACTATTGAAGCTGCAAACGGACGAATCTTTTTCCCTATACTGGAACCTTTTGGTAAAGATTTAAAAAAGCTGTTCACCGATCCGGAACTGGCCAATAAATATGCTTACGATTCTCTTTATACGTTGACCAAAACGGGTGCAGAGCAATATCCTGATAAGAATAAATTTTTATTGGAAGGAATTTATAAATCATCATCAAGTAATGAAATATCGCTAAACGCCTTAAATGTCCCTCAAGGTTCGGTAGTTGTTTCGGCAGGCGGCATCCCCCTTTCCGAAAACATTGATTATACGGTTGATTATACCCTCGGAAGAGTAAGGATTATCAATGAAGGGATATTAAATTCGGGAACCCCCATCAGGGTGTCGCTTGAAAGCAACTCAATGTTTAATTTGCAAACTAAGCGCTTGATGGGCACACATATCAATTATGCGCTGAAAGAAAATACCAATATCGGAGCTACCATCATCAATTTGAATGAAAGACCGCTTACCCAAAAAACAAATTATGGTGACGATCCGATTTCAAATACCATTTGGGGTATCAATTTTAATTTTGAAGAAGAATCACGATTGCTTACTAAATTGGTTGATAAATTA
>PHDM01000067.1 GCA_002840985.1 Bacteroidetes bacterium HGW-Bacteroidetes-17 | reverse complement strand
AAGCAAATGGTAAAATAAAATTTCCTCAAAATAGACCAATTTGTTTCTCGGGTCGTTTTTTTGCCTGACCGCTAACGGTCGGGGCTATATGCAGTAAGGGATTGCGGGCTACTTTCCTGTCCACCGACACCAAAGTTTGAGCGGGGCAGAATACTTGAATTACCACTGAAACCCTTATTGCATATAGCCTTTGTTATGCGTTTGCCATTCTTATTTTCTGTCATAATGTTCGTCAAATTTGTTCATTATTTCAATGTATTCATTAGGCAGTTTATCAACTACAAAGTCCATTATTTCTGTTGGAATTTGTTTGTAAAAAGCCGAAGCAATTCCGCCTGTTATACACGCAATAGTGTCGCTGTCACCACCGATTGAAATTGAAAGCCTAATAGCATTTTCAAAGTCCGAACTTTCAAGAAACGCTACAATGGCTTGAGGAACTGAACCCTGACAAGTTACGTCAAAATTGTAAGTAGGTCGTATTTTGTCAAGCGTAAAGTCAAGATTATAGTCGAAAGTTTGAATTATGTAGTCTTTAATTTCTTGTTTTGATTTTCCTTGTCTTGATAGAAATATTGCAGTCGCTGTTGCTTGTGCTCCTTTAATTCCTTCGGGGTGGTTATGTGTTACTTCTGCTGACTGTTTAGCCACTTTCATAACAGTTTCAATGTCATTAAAGGCAAAACCGACCGCACTTGCTCTCATTGCTGAACCATTACCGAAACTTCCATAAGGTTTTAAATTGTCTTCTTGTAACCAATTTTTGAAACTACCACCGTAACCACGTCCACGATATTTTCTACCATATTCCCAAATTGTCTTGGCAAAATCTTTCTTGTTCAATATGCAGTCAGCAACGGCAATTGTTAAAACTGTATCGTCAGTAAAATCACACTTTGGGTTGAATAAATGAAAGTCGGTCGTTTTAATGTTGTTCCATTCAAACACGGAACCAATTACATCACCGATAACTGCACCAATTATTGTGTTTGAATTTGAAGTCATAGGTTTTTTGAAGCATTTGAGGTCAAAAATTGATTTTATGTAGTTTGGCGTTTTAGTCATCACTGCCCAATGTAAAAGACTTCCTAAATCATAATCTGTCAGGTCTTTTGTTTTAAGTTTTAAGCAACCACCATAATCACCTAAGAAATAATAATGTTGGTGGTGCGAAACAATTCTGCTGCCTAAACACGAATAATGATTGCCAATTCTTGGTGTTTCAGGGAAGAATGCAGTGTGTGAAGTTTTGTTGTCTTTTGCTGTGCTTTTAGGTTCACTGTCAGGATTAAAGTTTCTGAAAACAGCACATTCTTTTTCTAAGTTTTCCCAAACTGTATTATCAACTTTCTCAATAGGTAATTTGTCCCAAAAGTGCATTGGGTTGTAATAAAAAATCAATTCTTTTCCGTCATTTAAAGCAAAAAAGTAATGGGACACATAAATAGTATTTGTGCCTTTTGTCCTACGTAAGTCATCTATGAGTTGTCCATTTACTTTTGTGTCATATCCTGAATATTCTTTCATTCGGTCGTCTTTTTATGGTAACGCATAACGGTTGGTGTATGAAGCGTTGGGCATTTCGGAGCACTTTCCTGTCAAACCGCTACAAAGTTGATTAAAGGTAATTCGCTTAAAACCTGCACTTTCCGCCCAATGATTTATACACCTTGTTACCACCTGGTGTTTTTGACTTTCTGTCCCCAAAAAACAATAGAAATTTTGAAGCCTTGTGACATTATCACTTTTTTGTATTCTAATTATTGTCAATATGTGTGGTTTGAGTATTATTTCTTAATATCAGTAAATTTATTAAATAATTCTCAAAATATGCAGGGGCTTTGTAAGCTCTTTGACAAAGCTTAGGAAATAGCGTTGGCTTGTGCGGCTTTGGCAATGTGCTTACAAAATGAGTAGGGTAATGAGGAAATTGTTTTAATGAATCTTAAAGCTTTATTTTGCTCCTCCATTTTCAGAAATGAATGTAATAAGAATTAATTTTTGCCCCCAATCATCTGGATATAGTTCTTTTATTGATTTTTCAAAAAATGTACTGTTATTATACATTTCAGTATTAAGAAACCACTTGACATTCATATCTTCTTTTTGAATAGTTTTAAGGTTCCATTCATCTGATTCGATTACTTGAATAATTTCCATTAAAACTTTTTTATACAGCTTTTCCTTTGAACGAAAATAATAGTGAATGGCAGATTTATTAACGCCAGCTTTTTTGGCAATTTGCTGTAACGTTATTCCATAAAAACCATAACGTACAAAAATAGTTATTGCGGCATCTAGAATTTTTTGTTCTGTATTAAATTCTGGTGGTCTCATTCTAACACTTTTAAAATCTTAGTTTTTCAGTCATAAAGCCAAAGCGCAGCACATCTAAACGGTGGTCGAAATACATGTTGTAGTAATCCGTTCCGTGGTAGTATTGTACAAAAAGCCCGATATCTTCCAGAAATTTTGGATGATAATAGAAAGTCAGGCTCAGGTTCAGGCGTTCAGCAGAAAAAACATCGAGTTGGTTGAAATCCCCAAACATCCATGTGATTTCACCTTTTATCGAAAAGGCTGACTTTTTTAAGTCTTCCTGGTTATTTCTTGACGAAAGTTTAAAAATAGAAAAGGCGTTATGCCAACGATATTGACTGTAAAATCCTTCCAACTCCTCCTGCATAAAGCCATTGGGGTGAACTTCGAACGACGTTTTAAAAAATTGATACGCATTAAAGCGTCTGTTTAGGTTGGTTTTGATTAAACCGGCTTCCAGAAAATTGGTGGAAAAATCACCCGAATTATGATTAAAACTTCCGTCCTCCAGAATGAAATCACCGTCTTGACCGTTCGAGTGATGTGCCGCACGAAGAAAGACGCTCGAACTTTTAAATTGATTTTTATCATTTAGTTTGTAGTAAACAGTAATTTGAGGCATATAACTGGGTGTACGCACCGGATACGATTCTTCCTGGTACATACGAATAATGATTTGAGGAGTAAGAACGCCCATTAACCGGGCATTCTTACTTTTTCTCAAATAAAAGTTTGGAATAACATTCCCTTCAAACCAAAGTGGTTCAATGTTCCCAATGTCGGTTGGAAAGGTAATGTAACTGTTCCCCTGATTAACCTGTGAAATAAGGGTTAATTCCATTTTCTGTTCTTTGTTTTCCTGACTCCGGGCAGCAAAGGCAAATAATATAAGTGCCAGAGTTAATTTTGCTTTGTATTTCATTTCACAGGTATATTATATGAACTTCGATTTCTTTTTCCCCTACAAACTCAAATGCAGCTTTGGTGAAGCTCGGACGGTTTGAGATTTTCAGTGATGTGAAATTCGAAAAGCCAATCCCTTCTTTTGGAAGAATTAGTCCCTTTTTTACTCTCCCATCCTTATCTTCATCGTGCAATACGTTTACTGCATATTTGCCGCGAGGCAGGTTTAAGAATGTTATTTCGGCGCTACGGTTTTTTATTTTTGCAGTGTTTTTCCGATAATATTTCGTGTACTCTTCATCCGGAATGGAACCGTTGGTGTTGTAAAGAGCAAATTGCACAACACCATTCTCATTTCTCAAATCTTTTACTTTTACGGTAAGCGGATAAGTTTCTTCTTTTTTATTCTGAAAAGAAGAACTTAGTAAAAGAAGTACGTTCAATTGTAGTATCCATCTTAGTTCTCTCATGATTGCTTTTGTTTGTTAAACTTCTCTTTTACTGAGTCAACTACATAATAAACCACCGGAACTAAAAATACAGTAAGAATAAGCGACGAAAGCAGCCCTCCTATAATTACCCAGGCCAGTCCGTTTTTCCATTCGCTGGCAGTACCCTGTGCAAGAGCAATGGGCAGCATCCCAATTGCCATCGCCAGCGTGGTCATTAAAATCGGGCGCATCCGTTCTTTTCCGGCTATAATCAGGGCTTCTTTATAATGCTTGCCTTCGGCTTTTAGCTGGTTGGTGAAATCAACAATCAGGATAGCATTTTTGGTTACCAGTCCCATCAACATGATTAAGCCCAGGAGTGCAAACAAGGTGATGTCGTTGGCCGATAAATTCAAGGCGAGGAAAGCCCCGATAGCTGCTACCGGAATACCAAACAAGGCTACAAACGGATAGATGTAACTATCGTACAAAGCCACCATAATCAGGTAAATGAGTATAAACGAAATCAGCAATACCGAGCCAAGTGCTCCAAAACTTTCGTTCTGGGTTTTGATATCGGCGCCCCAGGTTAATTTTACGTTTTCAGGCAGTGGATGCAAGTCGAGGTGGGCAATTACATCATCGGCAAGAGTTCCTGATGGCCGGCCAAACGATTCGGCAGTAAGCGTAACCGAAGCCTGACGGTCGAGGCGTTCAAGCAGGGATGGTGAATTGTCTTGTTTTACTTCAGCAAACTGCGAAACTGTAATCGGCAGGTTCATAGGATTTACGATGGTCAGGTTCTGCACATCTTCGAAATTTTTCCGGCTAAAATCATCCAACCAGATGCGTACCGGATATTCGGTGCCGTTTTCTGTTAAAGTAGCATCCTCGTTTCCAGTAAAGGCCGTCCGTAAATTAATGCCAACATAAGCAGTATTAAGTCCCAGCCGCTGCATTTTGTCCTTATCCGGAATGACTTTGTATTCCGGATTTCCTTCCACCACCGAAAGTTGAACATTGTCAGCACCCGGTAAATTTTCAACCACTGCCTGTAAATTTTGCGCTGTTTCCATCACCTCAGAAAGATTGGCTCCACTCAGCGTAATTTTTATGGGAGCCGATTTGGGTAGCAAGCCTATAAATGCCATAGAAAAGTTAATTCCCGAAAATTCTGCTTCCAGTTCATTACGGAGCGATTTCATAAAAGCTTCGGTTTTTATATTCCGTTCTTCTTCTGGTTTTAACTGAATGGTAAATTCTGATTTATTGGCAGAACCTACTCCGAGACTTCCAATTCCCGTACTCGGACCGGCAATGTTGCTAAACAAGGTGGCTACCTCTTCGTGTTGAAGAATGTAATTCTCAACCTGTTGCGAAACAATGTTATTCTGCTGAACCGTAATGGTTTTGTCAAATTCAAGATTCAAACGAAACTTCCCCTGGTCGCCGGTCGACATCATTTCTTTTCCTATGATTCCTTGTTTCATCATTCCGGCAGTGAGAATCAATAACAAAATCACAAAACCTGTAAAAATGAGTTTGTGACCCAATACCCAGCTCAATTGTTTTCCATACCATTGAATGAAGGTTTCCAGCTGATGTTCGAACCAAAGCAAAAAGCGATTGAAAATATTGGTTGGCTGCAAATCTTCTTTTTTCCCGATGCGAGATGCCAGCCAGGGGGTTAACGTAAACCCAACCAGTAAGCTGGTTAAAGTTGAGGTAATTACAACCACCGCAAATTGTTTAAGCATATCGGCAATAAACACCTGTAAAAACAATATTGGCAGGAATACAACTACATCAACCAAAGTAATTGAAAGGGCAGAAAATCCGATTTCCATTCGCCCATCCATGGAGGCAGTGCGTTTTTCTTTTCCCATGTCGAGATGGCGCTGAATGTTTTCGAGAACCACAATGGCATCGTCCACCAAAATTCCAATAATCAGCGACATGGCGAGCAAGGTCATCAGGTTTAAAGTATAGCCCAGCAGCCACATTACTGCAAAGGCCGTAATCAGCGAAGTTGGGATGGATATTAAAACAATGAGCGAATTGCGGTAACTGCGCAAAAACAGCAACATCACCACCGACACCAGAATTACCGCCAGAATCAGGTCGTGAACTACAGAATCAACGGCAGCAATGGTATTATCGGTAGAGTCGTCGGCAATAATAAATTTTACCCCTGATTCTTTGTTCTGTTCTTCAATACTAGCCAGTTTTTTACGCACTAATCCTGAAACATCCACCGCATTGGCATCGCCTTGTTTTTTTAGCAGCAAGCCAATTCCGTTTATTCCGTTGTACCGGCTCACCGACTCAATCTCTTTTACTCCGTCAATTACACTGGCTACATCTTTAACGTACACAGGGCTTCCAGGAAACGGCATTGCCAACTGTACATCCATGATGTCGTCAGTTGTGGCGAACTTTCCGGTCAGTCGAACTGAATTATTAACTTTGTCAGACTGAACTTTTCCGGCAGGTAAATCCAATCCCGAGCGGTTAATCGATTCTACTACCTGCGACAAGGAAATTTTGTACAAGCGCAGTTTTTCCTGGTCAACTTTAACCTGAATTTCGCGTTCTTCTCCGCCCAGCATAGTAATTTCTGCCACACCTTTCAACTGCTGAATCTGTGGAAGAAAGTCATCCTTCATTTTCTGATAAAACTCTGTCTCAGGCAGATTACTGGTCGCACTTATCGAAATAATAGGCAAATCATTCGGTGAAACTTTACTCATTACCGGACTTTGAATGTCTACAGGCAAATCGGTTCGGATATTGTCAATATACCGTTGAGCATCCTGCATGGCATTGTCCACATTGGTTCCGTATTTCAGGTTGGCGATTATCACCGACGCATTTGGCATCGACTTGGTTTCGAGGTAATCCACTCCTTCGAGGTTCGACAATGCATCTTCAATTTTACGTGAAACTGAAGTTTCCACTTCCTGAGGCTCTGCACCCGGATAAATTGTTTTTATCACCACTACAGGCTGATTAAAATCAGGCAGCAATTCGTAACTCAGGTTTTGATATCCGATAATCCCCAAAAGTGCAAATACACTGAAAAGCACAATTATTAGGGATGGTCGTTTAATTGAAATTTCTGTAATATTCATAAATCCGCTTATTTAAGGGTAACTTTGGCTCCATCGTAAAGATTGATAAAACCGTTAATGACAATCTGGTCGCCTTCCGAAATGCCTTTCTGAATAATGACCTTGTCTTCCAGCCTTTCGGCAATTGTTATGTCCTGGAGAACAGCATTTCCGTTTTTAACAACATAAACCTGAGGTTGAATGGTAGTGCCAACCATCGCCGATGCAGGAATACTGATTTGGTTTTCGTTGCCTCCTGATGTTACTTTTACTTTTCCGAACATTCCTGATTTTATTTTTAAGTTGGGGGTATTTTGCAATTCAAGCTGTACCGGATAACTGTTACCCATATTGGCTTTGCTGCCCACCATGCTTACTTTCCCTTCGAATGTTAATTCGGGATAAACGTCAGCCGATATCTTGCAAACCTGTTGAAATGAGAACTGCGCCATTTTGTTTTCAGGTACATTTACAGTAAACTTCAGTTTTGAGATTTCGGTAAGTTGCAGCAGTGGCATACCGGGAGCGGCAAATGCTCCTACTTCGGTTAATTTTGCCGTTACAATACCATTAAACGGCGCACGAATAGTTGTTTTGCTGATTTGTTCTTCCAATGTTGCTTTTTGAACCTTAGCTGTTTTAAGTCCCAATTCTGCTTTTTCAAGCTGAATACCCTGTACGGCATCGGCAGCAGATAAAATGGTAAAGCGTTTTACATCGGTTTCCAGTCCTTCGATTTGTATTTCAACAGTCTGCAATTGAAGTTTTAACAGCGCATTATCCAATTGAATCAGCTTTTCTCCTTTTTTCACCGAACTGCCTAAATCAACTAGAACCTCGCTCACCTTTCCCTGTATATCGGCGCTTAGCTTCGTTTCTTTTTGCGGTTCGAAAGTGCCGGTATACGTGTAGGTATTTGCCGAAATTGCTGAATTAACCAGCATTGCCTGCACGCTAATTGGTTTTTCTTTGTCGTACTGATAAACCCTTTTCTCTGTAATTTCCTTGTTGCTTTTCAGTTTAAAAACTGTAAATGCAATGAGTGCCAAAATGGCAACCGTATAACTAATTTTTTTCAACATGATGTTTCTGTTTTATTTAATTGATGAAATATTTCCGCTTAGTTTTTTTAATTCCAAATCGGCTTTCAGGAATTCGATGATGGCTGTTAAATGGCTGGTTTGTGCTTCACTAACCGCATTGTCGGCCAGAAGAACATCGGTAAGCGTTGCTGTTCCTTCTTTCTGTTGCAACACCATTTCGTTGTAGACCGTGGTCGCCAGGTCGATTTGGTTTTGTGTATTGTCAATGGTTTGTTGGTTTACCCGTCGCAAGCGGGTTGCGTTTTCAATCAGCATTTGGTTTTGTTCTTTCGCCAAATCGAATTGTATCTGATTATTCTGGATTTCCAGTTTTTTCTGATTGATTTTTCGTTGTGTAACTGTTCCGTTAAAAAGGGGAACTGAAAGTTGCAACCCTGCAAAAGCCGTTGGGTAAAAGTTCAGGAAGTCGTTCGGCTTTTCATCGTAACCAAATCCCGTTTGTCCATAGCTTCCAAAAATCGAAACCGTGGGTAGACGCGAAGCTTTTAATGTGCTTAACTCGCTGGAAAGAAGTTTGTTTTGAGCAACAACCAACTCCAAATCCACTGGCAATATTGTAGAATAGGTCTCCAAATCCTTGTTTTCGATTTTAGTGTCAATCTGAATGATTTGATTAAACGGAATCCCCATCGAAAACTTCAGCGCATTCATCACTTGTTCAATATTGATATTCAACAATTCAAGCTGAGTGATTAATTGTTCCTTTTGCAATTCTACTTTCGAAACGTCACTCTTTTTTATCATTTGTTGTGCATGCAGCAACTTTAGGTTATCTAGTAGTTTTGCGGTATTTACCAGGTTACTGTCAACAAAAGCTTTTTGATGACTTAAAATCTGAGCGTTATAAAACAGGTTCGAAATTTCGAAATAAACCTGTTCTTCTGTTTTTTTGTATTGAAGGCTGTTTAGCTCCGAAGCAATTTTTGTCGCTTCAATAGCGCCATAAACCTGTGGATTATACAAAGGCATTGCGACTTGAAGGTTAGCACCTATATTGTGCGGCACACCCATTTGCACTTCCTTGTACATTCCTTCGGGGCCGCCAAAAGCTGATTGTGGCATTAGTTGGTAAGGCAACTCAGCAAAATATTTGTAGTCGGCATTCAAACTGATTTTTGGTATAAGATTAGCTTTTGCCTCACTGTGTTTTTCTGTGGCCAAATTCATATTGTTCCTGCTCATTTGCAGGTTTTTATTGTGTACCTGAGCTGTGTCGATGCATTGTTGCAAAGTCCATGTTTGTGCATTACTGTTCAGCGACAAAAATATTCCTGATAAAATCAGGAACAATAGTTTCGATTTGTGAATGCTCACTAACTTGTGTGTCCAAATTTTTTTGACTTTCATTTTTTATTAATCTTTTGAAGTTTTTATTTTTTTCATTTCCAATATTACCTCATGAAAACGTTGTTCGTCTTTCATATAAGTTCTAAATCCAGCTAATATTTTATTTGCCAGAACCTTTGTTGAGACTGTTGTTTTAAAGTTATTTTCACTTTTTCCTTTGTTAATTATTTCCGTCAAATAATACTCAGCCATCTCCCGAATCCGCAGTAATGAATTCCTGATGCTTTCATCCCTGTCTTTGAGTTTCTTATCGAAAATAAGGTCGAGGTAATATGGTTTTTGCAGGAAAAGGAAATAAAGCTTTTTAAAGAGAATTTTCAGTTCATTCTCGGGAATTTCGCTAGATTGTTTAGTTCCTTTTAAAAAATCCACCATGTCACTTTCAAGGCTTAATAACAAAATCAGAAGTATGTCATCATCTTTTGATAACCGACCGTAAAGTTGGCTTTCTTTTATTTGAAGTTTATCTGCCAGATTATGAATGGTAAGTTCATCTAAACCTGAATTCCTTATTATTCCGGCAGCTTTTTCAATTATTTCATTTTGTTGTGTTTTCATAATGACTTTTTGTAAGTGAATATCCACTAACTAAATAATGCAAATTTTTTTCCTATAAAAGCTTCGACTGGGTGTTCGGTTTGGGTGCTTTCACTACCAGAATTCGTGCAATATTCGTTGAATTGTTATACAGACAATGCACGATATCTTTGGGGCTATCAACCAAACTATCAACCGGAACTTCTGTTTTTTCCTTACCAATGAGAATTTCAGGAGTTCCTTCCAGCACATAGAAAAATACATCTACCGGAGTAATGTGCGGTTTCAATGCTTCACCGGGCTGCAGGGTAATATGCATGGCCTGCGCGCTATCTTTATCATACAATTTTCGAACATCCACCTTGTGTGGTGTTTCTTCGGTTGTTGTTTCAATTACTTTTTTGATTTCCATTTTTTGTTGACTATTTTTTTACAAGAATTTTTACTGAATTTGAAAGTTCTTTTCCTTTGTCAGACAAGCTAAAAGCATAAGCCGACATTTGCCATTGTTTTACAAACAAGCGCAGAGTTCCCATAACTACGACAGCCAAATGTTCTGCTTCCACATCGGTTCTGAGTTCGCCATTTTCCTGTCCTGATTTAATTATGCTGGTTAATGTTATGAAGTTATTATCCATAATTTCAGAAACTTTTTTTACCAGAATAGCTTCATTCCGAAAAAGTTCTTCCGAAAAAATAACTGCCACGAGCGAGGGAGAGTTGGCAAATATTTTAAACTGATTTTGAAAAAGGTGATTTATTTTAGTGAGTGCATCTCCTTCTGCATTTAGTTCGGCAGTAAACAGGCGCTCAGTATTTTCTTTGAAATAGTTTAAAATGGCCACTAAAATCTCAATCTTATTTTCGTAATGGCGGTAAATTGCCGATTCTGAAAATCCAATTCTTTTTGCCAGATTTTTTATTGTTAGTCCCTGAATTCCGTTTTCGGCGATTAAAGCGAGAGAAACTTCAATTATTTCCTTTTGTCTATCTGATAATTCTGATGTCATATCAATTTCTTATGTTAGTGAATATTCACTTTGCAAATTTAAATCAAAATTATTGAACAATCCAAATAATTTTTGAGAATTCTATAACATCTTGTTTTTCTGTGCTTTAAATACTGTTTCTAAGTATTGTATGCAATATCATCCTTATTCGAAAAGTAACTTTATTGGGGTGACTAATTGTGGGGTGGCAGAATTGCACTCTTTGGCAAAGCTTTGGTTAATTCGCGTTGGCTTGTGGGGCTTTGGCAATGTGTGCAATTTGGGTTGGTTTTCAATTCATGGCTCAATATTTAACAGTCGTATTGTCAAATAATATTGTCTCACTTAAGTTTAAGTTTTCTTTTTTTACACTTGGTGGTAACGTATGTGTATACGATATTGCGTATATTTCTTTATTATGCGGTGTCGGTTATCCAAATGTTAAATTTTTTTAATGTACAGATATTCAAATGTTAAGCAAAAATCAGTAGTTGTGTAACAGTACCTTTTGTTAAATCTCTAAATGATCCAATGGACTTCTTAAATTTTCAAATCCTTTTTTGGTTACCCATGTATAACGTTCTGTCGTTTTTGAACTGTTATGCCCTAACAATGTTTGTATATATCTAATATCTGTACCTCTTTCCAACAAATGTGTAGCAAAACTGTGTCTGAGTACGTGGGGAGTTATAACCTTACTTAGTTTTGCCTTTTTACATGCGTTTGCTACAATCTTTCTTACACTGGTATCCGAATATTGCATTCCTCCGGAACCCTCAAACAAATAACAGTGTGGCCTATAATCTTTATAATACTTACGCAATAATAATAAAATTTTTTCAGATAACAGGCTAATACGATCCTTATTTCCTTTCGAATTTTTTATATTGATCACTTTTCTTTTGCTGTCAATATCTTCAATTTTCAGATTCACTAGTTCATGCACTCTTAGTCCGGCAGAATATAATAGGCTGACAATGCATTTATGTTTAATATTTTGGGTTGCATTAATGATCATAGCAATTTCCTGTTCACTAATGACTTTAGGTAGTTTTTTTTCTTGTAACGGTCGGTCAATTAAATAAAACTCCTTTTCTCGGCCCAAAACTTTTTCATAATAAAATTTAATGGCGTTGATGATCTGGTTTTGTTTTGAAGGCGAAATTTTTTCTGTCCTGATCAAATGACGCACATACCTGTTTATCTGTCCGGCATTAATTTCTTTTGAGTCATGGCCCTGCAAATTACCCAGAAACTGTTTAAAATATGAAATATAAATATCACAGGTATTGCTGCTGTAACGCTTTTGGGTTAGCAAATCGATGTATTGCTGCAAAGCCAGTTCCGCATTTTTATTTAAAGATTCCTGCTTCAACTTAAATGTTTTAAATTGACGTTTTTGGGGAGAAATTCAAAGATAAAAAATATTTCGGTACGATACATACGTATGCCAGGCTAAAAATAATAAGTTGCTTACACACGGCAGATGCAGGTCCAGCAATTTTCAGGACAATAGATTTTGTTTAAATGATATAGATCATATTATATTTTAACATATATTATAAATAAATATAACCTATATTAAAATAAATTATAATATATATTAAAAAATTAATAGTATTTTAGTAAATTATTCAAAGCAAAGCATCGGTATAATTCACCAATAAATAATAATTGTTTATATGACCGTATTATACAAGGTTTCGCCCATTAAGAGCCATTTCGACCCGTCCCAAAAGCCCAAATACATTGCCCGGCCGTGCAAGCGGAACATTATCGATACGGATGAGATGAGCCGGATTATCGCCGATCGGTCGACCCTGAGTCGCGCCGATATTGCAGCAACGCTTTATGCCTTCGAAGAGCTTATCCCTGAACTGTTGCTGGGTAATTATTCATTGCACCTCAAGCCTTTGGGCATTTTCTCATTATCCTTTAAAAGCAAAGCAGAAGATGATGCAGAAAAGGTCAATGCAGGAAGTATCACTGGTATCAAATTGCAGTTCCGTCCCGATGCAAAACTCAAAATGGAATTAAAAAAGGCAAAAGTGGGTAAAGGGTAATTTCGATCAACGATTGTAAGTTTTTAATTGTTCGATTGTTTCACTGTTTCATTGCACGATTTGTTATAGGCTTGCATTCGCGGTCATATAACCTTGTATTACTGCCAAATGTATCCGATATCGGCAAGATGCTGTCCAAATGTCTGCCGAACAACCTAACCCTGTAATTTTACGCAAAACCCTTCCTTTTTTTACTGGTTTTTGATCGAAAAAGCTGCTGCTTAGTCGCTGATTAAAACGGTACGTTGCGCCCTGTTTCGGCCCCTGTATCCGAAATACCTTTACACCATAAAATTTAATTAATCTAACGAATAAAAAAAACCTGCAAATAGTAACAATAAAAAGAAGAGTCATGAAACGAGCATGTTCGTTAAATAAATTAAGGATGAAATCTTACATGCGAGTTCCATCCGACCTAACTTATAAAATTATTATCGGATGAAAACTAACAAAAAGATTTTAATCGTCGACGACGATATTGACGTGATCACCGTAGCCGAAACCATCCTCACAAAAGAAGGATATACCGTAATTTCCGCATCCGGAAAAGAAGAAGGACTTGAACTGCTTCGTACCGAAAAACCCGATATGGCCATATTGGACGTAATGATGACCACCCACTACGAAGGTTTTGAGCTGGCCAATGAAATGCTGAACAATCCTGATTTGAAAAATGTTCCATTCCTTATCCAAACATCCATTGATGTTTTAACAACCACCAAAGCCAGTGTTCAGGATATGGCCCGCGAGTTTCGTCGTGACTCAAATTTTAAAGATTTAAATGTACTGCTCGTTAAAAATGTTACCGATGGCAGCGCAGGCATCGATTATAAAACCGATGACGGGACCTCCGTGTTTTTCCCTGTTGGAGGATTCCTTACCAAACCTATTGATGGAACTAAACTGGTATGTGAAGTAAATAAATTAATGAAAAAATAAGGGGACTTATTTTCATGATGAGGGTTTGAATAAAAGCAAATGATGAATGGATAAATGGGCGCGGTCGGAACAATATTTCGACTTCCTGCCTCCGGGCAGGCGCTCAAAATCCTTCAAAAACTTTCAATAATCATTAACTATAATGCAGATAAGATGAGTAGGAAGGATATATTTTCAAAATATCAGGAATCAGGGAGAGAGAATCTTATTCCTGTTTTACAGGACATCCAAAACGAAGAGGGATTTTTATCAGAAGATTCAATTATTGAGGTAGGCAGGTATCTTCATTTGCCAACGAGTAAAATTTATGGAGTAGCCACTTTTTACAACCAATTCAGGTTTAATGCCACGGGCAAATATCATATTCAGATTTGCAGGGGAACGGCTTGTCACGTTTTGGGTTCTGCCTCTGTGCTGGAAATTCTGGAAAAAACATTAAAGTCGAAAGCCGGAGAAACCACAAAAGATGGAATGTTCAGTATAGAAGTGGTTGCATGCATCGGTGCCTGCGGACTGGCTCCGGTCATTTGCATCAATGGAAATTTTCATGCAAAAGTCACCAATCAGTCCATTGTTGAAATCATTGATAATTATAGGAATTTAAGCGAATAAACCATGGAAGGCACTGAAAATACAATGAAGGAATTTTTTATAAATGAAGTTTTACGCGATTATTCCAATAATTCGAAAGATAAGGAAACGCTTAAAAAGTTGTCGTTTTACAAAAATGAAAAGATTGATCAGCCAATCATCTATATTGGTGCAGGAACCTGCGGTTTAGGAGCAGGTTCCGATAAAACCATCCGGAAAACAAAACAATATCTTCTTGAAAAAAATATTGATGCCCGCATCGTTCAAACAGGGTGTATCGGTTTATGTTCTTCCGAACCTATCATGGATGTTCAACTGCCCGGGCATAACCGTATCTCGTTCGAAGCGATTACCGAAGATAAGGTAGAAGCAATGCTCGATGCTATTTTTAACCTTGAACTGCCTCACGAAAATCCAATTGGTCAGTTTATCATGCCCGACAACAGGAGTTGGGAAGGTGTCAGCGATATTAACAAGCATCCATTTTTTGTAAATCAACAAAGGTTGGTCCTGAAAAATTGCGGAATTATTGATCCGGTCAGTATTGAAGAATATATCGCCAAAGGCGGATATAAAAGTTTCATCAAAACCATCAGCATCTATCATCCGGAAGAAGTTTGCCAACTTATACTCGACAGTGGTTTGCGAGGCAGAGGGGGAGGAGGGTTTCCTTCAGGGATGAAATGGCAATTTGCAAATAAAGAAATCAGCGATCAGAAATATTTGATCTGCAATGCAGATGAAGGGGATCCGGGCGCTTTTATGGATCGTGCCGTTATCGAAGGCGATCCGCATAAATTAATTGAAGGAATGGCCATTGCTGCTTTCGGAATCGGGGCAAGCAAGGCATACATCTATATCAGGGCCGAATATCCCCTGGCCATTGAGCGATTGCATCTGGCCATTCAGCAAGCCATAGATTATGGTTTGGTGGGTAAAAATATTTTTGGCACGGGTGTCGATTTTGAGATTAAAGTTAAAATGGGAGCCGGGGCCTTTGTTTGTGGTGAAGAAACTGCCCTGATGCAGAGTATTGAAGGTAAAAGAGGGATGCCAAAACCCCGGCCTCCATTTCCGACCACCAGTGGTTTGTTCGGAAAACCTACGGTTATTAATAATGTTGAAACACTTTCGAATGTTCCTGAAATTATTGAAAAAGGCAAAGAATGGTTTGCGTCGATCGGAACTGAAAAAAGTAAAGGGACAAAAGTTTTTGCACTCTCCGGTAAAATCAGGTTAACCGGTTTGATTGAGGTCCCGATGGGAACAACCATTCGTGATATTTTATTCAAAATTGCAGGTGGTATCAAAAATGATAAAAAGTTTAAAGCCGTTCAGATCGGAGGTCCTTCAGGAGGTTGTATCACTGAGCAGAACCTGGATATTCAAATTGACTATGATTCATTATTAGCCGTTGGGGCCATGATGGGTTCAGGCGGACTTGTTGTAATGGACGAAGATACCTGCATGGTTGATGTGGCTAAATTCTTTATGGACTTTATTCAACGTGAAAGTTGTGGAAAGTGCATCCCATGCAGGGAAGGCACCAAACGTATGCTCGAAATTCTTGAAAGTATTACCAATAAGCCTCATAGCCAAACCAATAAAGAGGCACTCGAACGATTTAAAGGGATCATGCAGCTGGAGAAATTGGCAAGGGTCATTAAAGATACTTCTTTGTGTGGATTGGGACAATCAGCTCCAAATCCGGTATTGAGCACACTTCGCTGGTTTAGGGACGAATATGATGCACATATTTACGATCGGAAATGCCCTGCCGGGGTTTGTACGAATCTGAGAACTTTCAAAATTGATGTTGATGTATGCACAGGATGTACGGTTTGTTCAAAGAAATGCCCGACAGGAGCGATCATAGGTGCCAAAAAAACACCCCATTTTATTGTTGAAGATAAATGCATCGGATGTGGATCGTGTGAAGAGGTTTGTAAGTTTAATGCGATTAGCGTTGTTTAATTTTTAAAACGAAGGAGATGAGTTTCTTAATAGAAGTAAATAATAAAAAGCTGGAGGCGCAAGAGGGTGAACTCCTTTTGGAAACATTAAACAGAAATGGGATTAAGGTTCCAACATTGTGCCATCTGAAAAATTCATTGCCATCCGGTGCCTGCCGGATGTGCGTAGTTGAGAATAAAAAATCGGGGAAATTAATCACAGCCTGTTCCCATCCTTCCGAACAGGGAATGAATATATTAACGCATTCGCCAAGGGTAATTGAATCGCGTAAAACTATCGTTGAATTGTTGCTTTCAAATCATCCCGACGATTGTTTGTACTGTGTTCGAAACAGAAATTGTGAACTACAAACTTTGGCCGACGAACTTCAGGTTCGCGAACGAAAAATTCGAGGTAAAAAAAATAATTACAATATCGATCGCTCAAGTGCCAGCATTGTTCGGGATCCGGATAAATGCATTTTATGCGGAAGGTGTGTAAGGGTATGCCAGGATATGATGGGCGTTACAGCCATCGACTTTATTAACAGAGGAAGCTGCTCAGTAATCGGAACCAGTTTTAACCGTGGCTTGAATACCTCAAGTTGTGTGAATTGCGGTCAGTGCATCATGGTTTGCCCAACAGGTGCATTATCCGAAAAAAATCACTTTGGTGAGATTCAGGATGCACTCGCGAATCCTGAAAAAACGGTGGTAATTCAATATGCTCCCGCGATTTCAGTTTCGATTGCCGAGGAATTTAACATGGAAGCAGGCAAGGATTTGAACGGGATTTTAAATTCGGCTTTACGAAAAATAGGTTTCGATCGCATTTTTGATACCACTTTTTCAGCCGATTTAACCATTATGGAAGAATCTGCAGAGTTGATTGACCGGATTACCACAGGTGGTGTAATGCCACTGATTACCAGTTGCTGTCCTGCCTGGATTAAATATGCCGAAGAGTTTTATCCAGAATTGATACCGAATATCTCTTCCTGTAAATCGCCACAGCAAATGTTGGGTGCAGTGATTAAATCTTATTGGGCAGAAAGTGAAGGCATCAAACCCGAAAATATTTATTCGGTTTCAATCATGCCGTGTACCGCTAAAAAATTTGAAGCTCAAAGAGAAGAGATGACCCAGCATGGAATAACCGATGTAGATGCGGTTATCACCACTCGTGAATTGGCCGATTTTATTCGGATGATGGGGGTTGATATGCACCATATTGAACCGGAACAAGCCGATTCACCTCATGGGTTCATGAGTTCGGCCGGAAAACTTTTTGGTGCATCAGGTGGTGTGATGGAAGCAGCAATCCGTACCGCTTATTTTAAAATTACCGGTAAAGAATTAGCTGAACTTAAAATACCTGAAGTAAGAGGTTTTATTGGACGTAAAGAAGCAAAAGTAAAGATCGGAGAACTTGAGATTGGTGTAGCCGTCGTGAATGGATTGGCCAATGCCACCAAATTGCTTGATGAAATTAAAGCCGGCAGAAATGATATTCATTTCATTGAAATTATGGCTTGTCCCGGAGGTTGCATTAATGGAGGGGGACAACATATTGGTG
>PHDM01000066.1:18812-24226 GCA_002840985.1 Bacteroidetes bacterium HGW-Bacteroidetes-17 | reverse complement strand
TGAAATTCTGACGTTCGGGGTCAAAATTTAATTTCCAGTTCATTTTATTTACTCTTTTCTGAATTACCCGAGGATGGCTTCCTTCAAATTTTTTTAATGAATCGATAACAGAATAATCAAATTCATTTACATCAGGAATGTTGTTTTCAATCCATTCGTCGTCATGATAAAGGGCATTGAAACTTCGGTGTTTTTGTTTTTGGAATTCAGGATGCTTAACCCAACCATAATGATAAATGTAGGCTTCAATCGGTTTTACCCGAATCTTTCTTTCCCCAATCCGAAAGCCTTGTGCATCCCTGTATGAATGCATTTCAGGTAAATTTCTGATAACCCGGATTTCTTTTTTGTACCATCTTCTGGAATTTGCCACATAATCGTAGGAGGCATAAAAATGTTTGTAGTTAAAAAGCAGGCCCTCAACATTCAAATCATCTTTCCACTTCTCCATCAATTTTTTGATCAACGGCAAATAATCTTCATGAACAACTTCATCACCTTGAATATAAAATGCCCAATCGCTGTCAGGTGAAATATGGCTAAAGGCTTTGTCTGTTTCGCTGGCAAGTACCCTGCCACCTTCCCTCAAAGCTTCGTCCCAAATGGTTTCGATAATTTTAATTTTTGGGGAATTGATCGATTGAATCAGCGCAAGGGTATCATCTTCCGACTTACCAACTGCAATAACAAATTCATCACAAATAGGTAAAATTGAAGTAATTGCTTCAACGATGGGATAATCCAGTTTAATGGCATTCCGAATAAAACTAAATCCACTAACTTTCATTAAAAATCGGATTACATTTTAAATATTCCCCTGTAATTGTGAGGAGTAAGGGCACGCAATTCTTTTTTAATCTTTTCAGAAACTTCAAGTTGATCGATGAATAAACGAATAGTCTCCCTGTTAATTCCTTTATTTGTGCGCGTTAAATCTTTGAGGGCTTCGTAAGGGTTTGGATAAGCTTCGCGGCGAAGGATTGTTTGGATGGCTTCAGCAACCACAGCCCAATTATTTTCTAAATCAGCATCAATTTTATTTTGGTTTAGAATCAATTTGTTCAATCCTCTTAAAGTTGATTTAACCGCGATGATCAGATAAGCAATCGGTAACCCAACATTCCGTGTAACCGTGGAGTCGGTTAGGTCGCGTTGCAATCGTGAAATTGGTAGTTTTGCAGATAAATGTTCACAAAGCGCATTCGCAATCCCGATATTGCCTTCAGCATTTTCAAAATCGATGGGGTTTACTTTGTGGGGCATTGCTGATGAACCAATCTCTCCTTCCTTAATTTTTTGTTTAAAATAATCGAAAGAAATATAGCTCCATATATCCCGATTAAAGTCGATTAATATGTTTCCGATTCTTTTTAAATTATCGAAATAAGCAGCCAAGTTATCATAATGTTCAATCTGGGTTGTTGTTTGTAAGCGGGTTAACCCTAATTTATCTTTCAGGAAATCATTACTGAATTTAATCCAGTCAATTTTTGGATAGGCAACATAATGGGCATTTAAATTTCCGGTTGCTCCTCCAAATTTTCCATTCACCGGAATGTTTTCAAAATGATTCCTTTGTCCCTGTATCCTTTCATAAAAAACATATATTTCTTTACCCAGGCTGGTCGGGGAGGCAGGCTGTCCATGGGTTCTGGCAAGGATGGTCACATCTTCCCACATTGTTGCCATCTCCAGTAATTTAGATACTAGTTCATCAAAAATGGGCATTAAAATATCATGATGCGCATCTTTCATTGAACAAGGAATAGCCGTATTGTTAATGTCCTGTGAGGTAAGTCCAAAATGAATAAACTCTTTGAATTTTGAAAGCCCCAATCGATCAAACTCTTCTTTTAAATAATATTCTACGGCCTTTACATCATGATTGGTTATCTTTTCAATTGCTTTTATCCTGCCTGCTTCTGTTTCATTAAAATTTTGAATAAGTTCTCGAAGAACCTCAAATTTTTCATGATCAAAACTTTTGAGTTGAGGTAAAGGAAGCTCGCATAGTGCTATAAAGTACTCAATTTCCACAAAAACGCGGTATTTTATCAAGGCTGCTTCCGAGAAATAACTTTCCAGTCCAATAGTGGCAGTTCTGTATCGTCCGTCGATTGGAGATATGGCAGTTAATGAAGATAATTCCATAATTTGCTTTTTGATATTCAAAAATACGAAAGAATGGAGTAATAATACCGATTAACTAACAAAATGTCACATATTTCGTTTTACTCAATTTGCTCCTATGTTTGTAAATCGGGATAAAGCATCGTAAAATGTTAAATTTCCAATGTGCATTTAGGATAATAATTGCGGTAACATATTTTTTTTAACTTCACCTAATGAATGCCGATAAAAGAGACTTTCTACAATGTTTATATTTCCCAACGCTATTTCTAGCATTACTATGGCTTGTATGGTTTTTCGAATTGGTTTTCAATATCGATATGTCCTTTCTAGGTATTTATCCTTTAACTTTTAAGGGATTACCTGGAATTATTACCGCACCATTAGTGCATGCAGGGTACGAGCATCTACTGGCCAATAGTTTTCCGCTATTCGTTTTGAGTGCATGCCTGTTTTATTTCTACCGACAAATTGCATATAAAATCTTCTTTTTAGTTTATCTGATCACCAATATTTGGGTTTGGTTTTTGGCTCGTGATGCCTACCATATTGGGGCAAGCGGGCTTGTGTACGGATTGGCTGCGTATTTGTTTACGAGTGGATTGGTGAGGAAGAATCCGCGGTTACTTGCCATAACCTTTGTGATCACTTTTTTATACGGAAGTATGATTTGGGGAGTATTTCCTGAATTTTTCCCTGTTAAAAACATTTCCTGGGAATCGCATTTGATGGGCATGATCGCGGGAGTTGTACTGGCCGTTTTTTTTCGGAATGAAGGTCCAAAGCCAAAAACTTACGATCTGGATGATGAATTGGACGACGAAAATCCTTTTTGGGAAATCAAAGATTCAAATCATTCAGAAGCAGATACGCTTAACTAAATTGTTTTATTGACATTTTAATCTTGCTGTATGTGAGGCATGACATTGGCCAGCCAGAACGTTCTGGGGAATTTGCCAATTAAACTTACTATTTTATTCACTATTTTGTGGTAAGATACGGGAGCAGTTTTTTGAAAAGAGATTCGCTGATAAACTGATCATTAAAAGCATCTTCGGCTTTGTCAAAAACTTTTTTTTGCCTCCTGTTAACAATATCTTTCGTAAAATCGTAGCTAATATAAGGATGTTTTAGTAAATCCTTAAAGTCTGCTTCATTAATATTGAGGTGTTGAACAAGCGCTATATTACAAGGTAAAAAGAAATCTTTTAAGGAAGTATATTTCAGCGAATCGATGCCGTAGACTTCCTGTAGTTGAGAGATTGAAACATATCCCCCAAGTAAATCACGATATTTCATTATTCTGGATGCAAATACAGGTCCAATACCTTTAATTTTTATGAGTTCAATGGAGTCGGTTGAGTTAAGTTCAACCTGAAAAGGAATCGAATCTTTAATTTGAAGATGCTTTTTATTTGTTTGATTCTCTTTTTCTGGAAGGTTGATAAAAGGATTCAGTTTTGAAAATAGTGACGAATCAATTGAATAAATTTTTCGTAAATCTGCTTTAGTTTTGAAAACACCCCCTTTATCGCGATAATTAATGATAACCTGAGCCTGTTTTAGATTTAACCCTAATTGCAACCATTCTTCCATCTTGAGTTTGTTCGGATCAAAATTGAAGTATTGAATTATGGAGTCCCGCGATTTCTTGTTTGAATTTATGAGACTATCGTAATGCGAAATAAATTGCTCATATTTAGCAAAGTCAATTTCCGGCTTTTGAATTATAAATGGCAATGCCAGATTAAAAATACCAATAAGCGTGATGATTATAACAAGGACGTAAATACCACGTCGCTCTTTTTTATTGAAGTAAAAAAATCCGGAAAGAAAATTTTTCATAAAAAGTGAACTAAACTGCTTATGCAGGTTAATCCACTTTTAATAAAAATGTCGACATTCCGGGGATTAATATCTTTTAATTTCTCCGCTTTTAACCCTGCTGATATAACTGATTAAATCTTTTTTTACTTCAGGAGCCATAATGATCAGTCCAAGTATATTTGGAATACCCATTGTAAGAATCATCATATCGGCAAAATCGGTAACTGCCCCTAGAGTTGAAGATGCTCCGACAACAATAACTCCTAAGAATATAAATCGGAATATCGTATCTGTAACTTTACGGTTTCCAAATAATTTTTCAGAGATTCCTCCAAAAAGATAATCAAAGCCTTTAAGTCCGTAGTATGACCAGGAAATCATAGTGGAAAATGCAAACAGAAAAATAGCAATTAAAAGTAAATATGGGAACCATGAGAATACAGAACCAAACGCCTGGGAGGTTAGCTGTGTGCCTTCTAACCCTAAGGGGTTGGTATATTGACCAGTAAAAATAATAACAAGGGCAGTCATTGTGCATATCACGACTGTATCGACGAAAGGCTCCAGTAATGCAACAAATCCTTCTGAAATAGGTTCATCAGTTTTTACTGCTGAGTGTGCAATTGCTGCTGAACCAACGCCGGCTTCATTTGAAAAAGCGGCTCTTTGGAATCCGACTATCAATACTCCAATAATCCCACCTTTTATAGCAGCAGGAGCAAAAGCTCCACTCAAAATCAAACCAAAAGCACTCCCTGTTTTATCGATATTCATAATAATAATTACCATCGCGGTACCTACATAAAGCAGCGCCATAAAAGGAACAATTTTATCAGTCACCCTGGCAATACTTTTAATCCCACCAATAATTACGATTCCAACCAGTATGGCAAGAATAATCCCGAAATAGGCACCATAACCCGAAATACTGGGTACCATTAAAGCCAATTGAGAGAATGCCTGATTGGCCTGAAACATATTTCCTCCGCCAAAAGCCCCACCAATTACGAGAACAGCAAATATGAAGGATAAAACCAATCCGAGCCATTTCATTTTCCGTTTTTTCAAACCTTCGCTCAAATAGTACATGGGGCCTCCTGAAACCACTCCGAATTTGTCAATCTTGCGATATTTTACCCCCAGGGTACATTCTACAAATTTTGAAGACATTCCCAGAAACCCGGCTATGATCAGCCAAAAGGTTGCACCGGGGCCTCCTACGGTAATAGCAATTGCAACTCCGGCAATATTTCCCAATCCGACTGTAGCAGATAGGGCAGTTGTTAATGCTTGAAAATGTGACACTTCACCCGGATCGTCAGGGTTATCATATTTACCTCTGATTAAACCAATTGCATGTTTAAATCCACGAATATTTATAAATCTCAGAAATATTGTGAAGAAAATTGCACCACAAATTAACCATACGACAATAAAGGGAATAGGAGATGTTCGAA
>PHDM01000066.1:0-18793 GCA_002840985.1 Bacteroidetes bacterium HGW-Bacteroidetes-17 | reverse complement strand
CCCTCTTCATTTGTGATCGGAGTACCTTGTTCGTCACGAATAACCGGATCGTGGATGCCTGCTGCAGAGAATGGATCCCAGTTCAACACGGAAGCCATTGCCCGAACAATTGGAACAAAGGCATCATTAATTCTTTCGCTTAATGTTTTTTCAGCATTAATCTGTTCTGAATCATTAACAATTGCTAATTGATCGGTAGTATCTTGTCTGATAGTGTCGGTTGGAGTATTATTTGTTTGGGCGAACAGGTTAATCGAAACAAAAAGGCTTAATCCAAGCAAAACGATAAATCTGGTATTCTTCATGCAGGTATTTATTTAATTAATATTTGCTATTCGGGCATAAATGTAATACGATATTTGAATTATGATTCGAGTATCGACAAATATTTCCGGAATATATTTATTTAAGAGAAGCAAATTTGGTAAAAATATCTTTTAATCGCAAAGTATGATTGTAAGTAATTGTTCAGATATGATAATTTATAACCATATAAAATAAGATCATTAGTACACAAAATTTATTTGTATTTTTATACTAAAACTTTCAAACCAGTTCGTCGATCTATTTTTTACTAACGATTTTTTCGATATATAATGGATTTATTAACGATATCTTTCGATTTTGATTTCTACCCTTTACTCATTATTGTCTTTATTGCCTGGGCCATCCCAATGTTGATGTCTTTATTAAGGATTACTAAGATACCAACCGTGGTTGTGGAAATATTAGCTGGATATTTTATTGGAAAATCTTTACTAATGGGTCATCCTGCCGAGAAGATTGTTTATCTTGATTTTTTAGCTTTAACAGGCTTCATTTTTTTGATGTTTTTAGGTGGACTCGAAATTAATATGAATCAGGTAATTGCTTCTTTCCCACGACGTAAAATAACTTATGCTAGATATCTCCATAACCCATTACTTATTGGGTTGATGTATTATTTTATTACGATTTTAGTTTCACTTATTGCAACATTTCTTTTGTCCAACATCATTGAAATCAGCAATATTTGGTATTTCTCCCTCATCATGGTCACAACCTCAATAGGAATAATATTGCGGGTATTAAAAAATCGTGCTGAAACAAATACACATTTTGGTCAAATGATTATTTTAGCGGCAGCTATAGCCGATATCTTCAGTATTTTACTAATTACGATTTCTGCTTTCATAATTAAAAATGGTTTCCGGTCGGAATTGGCATATCTTCTGTTATTGGCTGTGTTGTTTTATCTGCTCTATTTTTTTGGAAAAGGGTATAATAAAGTTTCCACCTTTAAGAAAATTTCATATCAATTGGAACATGCAGCTTCTCAAATTCAGATTCGGGGTGCGATTCTTCTAATATTAACATTTGTTGTCTTGGGTCAGTTTATTGGTAAAGAAGTTGTTTTGTTAGGAGCCTTTTTGAGCGGATTGTTACTTTCAATTTTTTTGCAAAAGGACAGGTCCTTATCATTGGTAAAACTTGATGGGTTTGGTTATGGGTTTTTCATTCCCATGTTTTTTATAATGATAGGAGTTCATTTTGATGCAACAGCTTTAAGTGACCTCGATAATTCTCAATTTCTCTTTTTAGCATTATTGCTTACATCATTATTTGCAATTAAGATAATCCCTTCCTTTTTATGGATCCGAGTTTTTGGATTTAGAAAAGCCATATCAGGAGGATTTCTGATGTCATCCCGACTAGGATTGATTATTGCTGCAGCTGCCATTGGGTACGAACTCAACTTGATTTCGGCCGCTGCTAATTCAAGTTTTATATTAATGGCAGTAATCGCATGCATTATCTCTCCCATTGTTTATGGATTAATAAATCCGCAAAATATAAAACAAATCGAAAAAACAATCATTGTTGGTGGCTCGAGTACAGGTGTTTTATTGGCAAGAAGATTGCACCTACATGCCAAATCATCAATCATTATTGAAAAACGAAAAGAGCGTTATGACGATTTGAAATCAAAGGGATTGGAAGTATATTTTGGTGATGGATTTGATGTTGGGACTTACAAAGAGATTAGTTTGAATCCTTCAAATCATATCGTAGTTTTAACCAGTGATGATCAGGAAAATATCAGGATCTGTGAGATGTTGCGTAGAGAATTTATGCATGAAAGGATTATATCAAAATCAGGGACCAGTTCAATTGAGCAAAAGCTGAAAAGTTTAGAAGTTGATACATTTGATGCTACACGGATTTTGGCTAATAGCATCGAAAATTTAATTATTCGCCCAACAACTTATCATGCACTTATTGAATCATATGAAAATTTTAGCATTGCTGAAATCGAAATTCTTAATTCGAATATTGATGGGATGCAGGTTAAAGAAATTCCGTTCCATGGGGGTGGAACCATAATGATGATAAAGCGGGGGAGAAATATGTACATACCTCATGGTGATACCTATTTGAGAGTGGGGGATATTGTTAATGTATTTGGTACGAATCCTGCCATTGAGGATTTTCAGAAAAAATTATCCTAGTATCAGGATTCATATTTTTTAATGGAATTTAAAATCTCTCGCATCTGTGCAATCTGATCTTTTGTGCCCAGAACAAAAAGTTTTGAATTCGGGGTTATTTTTATTTCAGGGTTTGGATTTAAAATAAATTCTCCTTCAGGGGTCTTAAACCCGATAATATTGGCTCCCGTTTTTTGCCTAACCCCAATCTCAAAAATTGTTTTGTTTAACGCATTTTTTGGTAAATCGTCACAATCAATTTCTTCTAAATTGGTTGGATTTGTACCATGAACAGAAAGATTTTCCAGAAACTCCGTTACATCAGGACGTGCAACCAGCGTTGCCATATGAGCACCGCCAACTCGTTCGGGCATAACGACATTGTCGGCACCGGCCATTTTTAATTTTTTCTCCGAACTTTCATTGGATGCCCGGCTTATGATTTTAATTTTTGAATTGAGCGATCGGGCAGTTAAGGTTACAAAAAGGTTATCAGCATCATTTGGAAGTGTGGAAATTAATGCCCGGACTGTCAAAATGCTAGCTTGAAGTAAAATTTCATCATTTGTAGCATCTCCTTCAATCATTTTATAATTGGGTTTTGAATTGCCCATAATCAGGTCATGACTAGAGTCGATGACAATGAAATCTTTTTTGTGAGCCACAAGTTCTTTGACAGCTTGCTGACCATTTCTTCCATAACCGCAAATGATAACATGATTTTCCATTTTTTTACGTCTTGAATTATTTTTATAGCCACTAATCAGATGACTTAATTGCCCTTCAAAAAATTGCGTTGTAATGATCGATACAACATAGGTTAGAACTCCCAGACTTAATAAAATTAAGATGGAAGTAAACATTTTTCCACTTGACGATAATGGTTGTACTTCACCAAACCCAACTGTCGAAACCGTTATAATGGTCATGTAAACCGAATCAAGCAAATTAAAATCTTCAATGAGTATGAAGCCTAAAATTCCAAAGGTCATTAGCAGTATTAATAATAATACGGCATAAGTAAGTTTGGTTTTATTGCGATGTACTTCCATGTATAAATTCTGTTCAAACAAATATAAGGAAGTTTAATGGATGCTGTTAATCACATTCGGAATTCTTATTATTGATTTTGACCCCTCATAGTTTGATAAGGAAAGCACATCATAATGTAATACAGCTAAACAGGAACATGGATGTAAATAACCAAATATGATGATATTTACTGAAGTGTTATATTTTTCGTAGTGCTACCGGCCAAACTAAGAAATTTCTCAAGATCATTTTTTTGAACAATTATATCATTCAAAGCTTTTTCAACAGATTGATTTAACTGATTTTTTAATTGATCAAGATCTGATAAATCATCAATTTTTTTCAGATTGCTTAGTGAAGAGTTGAAATTCCCTTCCGCTTCATAAAGCATTTTTTTAATTTCAGAAATACTTTTTACTGGCTGGTAACTTTTATTTTTATAGCCAATATATTCATTAAGGAGATAGATCCCTTCATTATAATTGGATAATGCCGAATAGTAGTTTATTTCGTCATTTCGACGATAATGATATACGATTTTAGATTGTAAGTGAATTAAGTGATCGTGATCTAAATAGTTTACAATCCCGTTTGATGCGATCCGATCCCTCATAGATTCAAGCCGTTCTATTCTCGTTTGGGTTAACATTTGATCAATAGAATCCGCGAAATTGAAAAAGCTGCTCTTGTCTGCCTTAATTCTTCCTTTATAATAAAACTGCTGTTTGGTAATGGGATAATTTGATAGTTGCCACATGGGGTCGAATGGGATGTGCGATTTGATGAATTTTTCAGGTTCAACCATAAAATAACCATCATCAAGGTGTTTAATAAAAATGCCTTTATCGATATGTCCGGCCCCCCAGGTCGGATCGGATAAATACCATTTTGAATCAATCAAAAAGGCAATCCAGGAATGAGGATTACCATCAACTTGCCCGTTCTTTTTTGTGTATCCGGTTATAATGAACGTTTTTAATCCAACTTTGTCGGCTATGTCTTTAAACAACAAAGTATAATCTTCACATACCCCTTTGTGGGTTTGAAGGATATTCTCTTTTTTTGTTGATTCATGCTGATTTATATCAAACGCAAACATATTGTCAATGTCATACTGAATGTTGTTGGCAATCCAATAAAATATGGCTCTGGCTTTTTCCTTCTGAGATTTAAAATGAGCATCGATGTAATCTGCAATAAGCTGAGGCGAAGTAGTGAATGAATCAGGTGTATTCAGCATGATTTGATCAATCTGAACAAATGATTTGCCGCTTTTGGCATATACCGTAAGTTGAAATCCTGAAAGCAATAGAAGCAAAATATATATATTAAATTTTTTCATGACCTTTAAATTTAAGGATAAATAATCCAGTTAAAATTTAGAAATTCAGACTGACTAATTCCTGCCTGTTTTCTGAATCGTCAAGAGGTTGGCCAAATCTTGAGCTGTTTTTTTAATAAGATGATCATGGAGGATTTTTCCCTATATATGGATATATTTCGAATTCTATTTTAGAATTTATATCCAATTTTTTGTCTAGGCTTTATCTCTGTTTTTTTCTGGTGTAAGGCATCAATTTTGTCTAATAGAGACTTAAAGACCGTGTTAATTTTTTTATCCAGAAATCGAATTTCAGATTGCAATTCTTGGTTTTCAATAAGAATGGCTCTGTAATTTGCAAACGCTCTCATGATCTCTATATTCACTTGTATCGCTTTTTCGGAATGCAAAACGGATGAAAGCATTGCTACACCTTGTTCTGTAAAAGCCATAGGCATGTATCGAATACCGCCATGTTCACTTGAGGTCGCAATTTGCGTCCTCAAAATTTCGAATTCTTCTCTTTTGAGTTCAAACATGAAATCCTTTGGAAAACGAGTTGTATTCCTTCTAACTTGTTCTTTTAGTCTTTTTGTTTAGTACAGTATAAGGTAGCAAGGTCATAATCAATTATTACTTTGTACCCTCTGATTTCATAAATCAATGAATTGTAATCACATTTTATCATGTATTTTTCCATAATTATCTTTCTTTACTATTTATTCAACAATTCACACCCAAACTCGCACTCCAGGCATTTTTTAAAATCGCAATATTGAGTTTTAAGCTCAATAAGTGCCTGAGTTTGTAAAGCATTGTTGGTTGGTAGACTTAAATGTTCCCATTGTCTTATAATGGCGTTGTTTTCACCCTTTAGGGTTTCCAGAAAATTCAATGCTTTATCACTTTGTTCAGGTTTAATCGTGCGATATCCGTAAATAAATAAAATTGGTATTACACTGTTGATGAGCATACTTTCAACGGCTTTGTCACCCAACTTTTTAATTTTCTTTTTTGATGTCTTGTCAAAATGATAGTGCGTATCCCAATATTTTGAAGCGGAAATATCAAACATGTGAAGTAATTCGGCAGTGCTTTCTACTTCAATGATTTGAGAAAACAGGGAGGTGTTTTGATGTAAAATTACTGAAAGCTGGGCAATTCTAATCGTTGGGAAGTTCGAAGGCCGCAATCGTAAATATTGCCAAAGATGAACCTGGATGGGACTTAAAGCGTATTTATGTTTCAAGAATGCATATTCAGTTTTAAGTTTATTAGGGTAATCATCCTTAAAATCTTGATCAAGCATTCCGGCCTGGCCAAAAAGCAATGCTTCAATTTTCAGCAATTCATCTTTATGTTTAATTAAAACCATGAGCGGAATTGATTTAATCAGCATTTCAAATGGGGTGGCATTGGTTTTAAACCCAAAGCTTCTAAAAAGTTGAATATAAAAAAGCTGCTCGATGTCTGATTTGTTTTTGATCAGTTCCACACTCAATAGATTAAATTTTCGTTCGATCCTTTCAATAGCGATTCGTTGGAGAAAGTGCACCTTCGTTAATTCTTTAACTTGATGAATGTAATTTTCACAGGCGATCCAACCCTTATTTTGAATAAATCCCTGATATTTCGAATATATTTTAAAGTCAAATCTGTTCTTTAATTCCAAAACAGCAACAGGTTTGAAGCTTTCATAATTAGGACCCAAATCATCCTCAAGTACAACATGAAGTATTACATTTTCGTATTTACGATCATGATGGTGATTGTGTTTGATCCAATCAGATGATTTGCAATGAATCTCAACATTTCCTGCCCAGATGGTTTCTCCAATCTTAATTAAAGCATTCGAAAAATCAGGCCCGCCATCGGTGTTTCTAATCCCCGGATTCTTAACTATAATTGATTTATTGTCAACACTCACCAGAGGAAAATTTACCAATTGAAATTTCCATAAATAGCACAAAAAGGATTCGGGCACTTTATTATTCATCACCTTTTAGGTTCTTAATTTGATTTAAAACAGTTTTCAGAAGTTAATACCCAAATTTGTAAATTGTCGTAATTTGATGAATATAAATCAGCAATACATTTTTGGATGCTTTAGATAATTCTTCATAAGTTGTACTTAATCAGTGAGGTATACAGACTTAATGATATTTGGAATAAATTACATAAATCACTACTTTTGTGAATATAAATCATGATTGCTAAATTGAATGGGTGATTTAAATACTTTATTACTGGGAGTTGAGTATAAGCTGAAAAAATTGCTTGAACGGTACGAGAGGAGCGAAAAAATCAATCATCGATTGCAAAGTGAGAATGAGGATTTTAAAAGAATTATTTTAGAGAATAATCAAACAATAGATAAACTTAAAGACGAATTACAAAAAGTAAAATTAGCCAAGTCAATTGAATCAGATGATGGATCAAGTGATGCTAAATTGAAAATAAATGAACTGGTGCGGGAAATTGATAAATGCATTGGACTTTTAAATCAATAAAATTAGGTTGAATAAACCTGCAAAATGGATGAACTAACGATTACAGTCACAATTGCTGACAGACCATATAGATTAAATATTAGAAAAGAAGAGGAAGAAGGAATACGGAAAGCAGCGAAAACGATTAGCGAGAAAATAAAGCAATATTCAGAAAACTATGCCTTTAATGATAGGCAGGACCTGTTGGCCATGGTTTGTCTGGAATTTGCAAACAGTTCACTGGTATCTGAGGAAAAACTACTTAAATCCGAAGATCATTTTGTGGAAAGATTAAGTCGAATTGACCAAATCTTATCCAATAGCATAGATTAAAGTCAATATCGTTCTTTGAAAAGCACAAAATTATACCCGCATTAATTCAAATATGTTTGTAAACTCAACATTATAATCATTAGAGTTTTAAGCTCATGAATTTCTAGAAAAGGCCTCAATTCCGATTTATCGGGATTCTCAAACGAGACGGTGGACTTTCGAAAAATTTGGCTACTCTATACATGCTGTATAGGGGTTTACTAAGCTCAGAATTAGTGCGGGTTTTTTTATTTTCAATATAGTTCAGATCGATCGCATAACTTAATTAACATCGAATTATGGACCCAATATTATTAAATGTTATTGTAGCTGTGGGCTCTTTAATTGTAGGTGGATTGATTACCAATATTTATATCAATAAATCCTCCAACAGAAAAAGCAAACAGATTATACAAGAGGCCCACGAAAAGGCCGAAGTAATCAAGAGAGACAAAATACTGCAGGCCAAAGAAAAATTCCTGCAATTACGAACTGAACACGAGAATTATATTAACGAACGAAATTCTGCTAATCAGCGCACCGAAAGCCGATTGTCACAAAAAGAAACCTCTCTTAACCAGAAAATTGAAGAAGTTCAAAGAAAACAAAATGAATTAAATCTTATCAAAACCAACCTGACTGCTCAACTTGAAGTGGTTAGCAAAAAACAGTCGGAGTTGGAAAAATCTCATTATGAGCATATTGAAAAGCTGGAAAAAATTGCAGGCTTATCTGCGGAGGAAGCTAAAAACCAACTTGTTGAATCCTTAAAAGGAGAAGCAAAATCTGAGGCGGCCATTCAAATAAAAGATATTATTGATGAGGCAAAGTTAACTGCGAATACAGAAGCCAAAAAAATTGTAATTGAAACCATTCAGCGTACCGCTGCCGAAAATGCCATTGAAAATACAGTATCTGTTTTTAATATTGAAAGTGATGAGGTAAAGGGCCGGATCATTGGCCGTGAAGGAAGGAATATCAGAGCACTTGAGGCGCTTACAGGGATCGAGATCATTATCGACGATTCACCGGACGCCATTATCCTTTCAGGGTTTGATCCTGTGCGTAGAGAAATTGCAAGACTTTCATTGCATAAATTAGTGACCGATGGTCGGATCCATCCTGCCCGAATCGAAGAGGTAGTTGCTAAAACCAAAAAACAAATTGAACAGGAAATTATTGAAATTGGAAAACGAACCACCATTGACCTTGGGATTCATAATATGCATCATGAATTGGTAAGGATGATCGGTAGAATGAAATATCGTTCATCTTACGGTCAAAACTTATTACAACATTCCCGTGAAGTTGCAAATTTATGTGCCACCATGGCGGCCGAATTAGGATTGAATCCCAAATTAGCAAAACGTGCCGGTTTGTTGCATGATATTGGTAAAGTACCTGATAATGAACCTGAATTGCCTCACGCAATTCTGGGAATGAAGTTGGCAGAAAAGTTCAAGGAGAAACCTGAAATTTGCAATGCCATTGGATCTCACCACGACGAAGTTGAAATGGATTCGTTAATTGCACCTATTGTGCAAGTTTGTGATGCGATTTCCGGTGCCCGACCAGGTGCCCGACGAGAGGTTGTTGAAGCTTATATCCAGCGTTTAAATAAATTAGAGGAACTGGCACTCACTTATCCCGGTGTAGTAAAAACTTATGCCATTCAAGCCGGACGTGAGTTGCGTGTAATTGTTGGAGCAGAAAAAGTTACTGATATGGAAGCTGATCAAATTTCAATTGATTTGTCAAGAAAAATTCAGGATGAAATGACTTATCCCGGACAAATAAAAATTACGGTAATCCGCGAAACAAGAGCCGTTAATTATGCTAAATAGTTGAAATTTATTCGATAAAAAGGGGCTTTAAGCCCCTTTTTTATTTCTTTCTTTTCCGCTTAACCGGAGCAAAAATCATTTTGTATGAGGCATTGGTTTCGCCTTTTGCAATATCGCCTAACTTATTTTTCAAAAGCAATTTCTTCAAATTACTTACTCGTTCAACAAATAAGATTCCTTCCAAATGATCATGTTCATGTTGAATGATCCGGGCAATCATTCCGTCGAAAACTTCGGTATGTTCAACAAAGTTTTCATCCATATATTTAACCGTGATCTTAGGCTTGCGCATCACAAATTCAGCAATTCCCGGCACACTTAAACATGCTTCGTTAAATTCCCATTCATCTCCTTCTTCACTTAACATAACAGGATTGATCAGCACTTTTTTAAATCCCTCAGCTTCCGGATAATCTGTTTTATAAGGATCTGCATCAATAACAATAAGTCGTATGGATAAATTTACTTGTGGAGCGGCTAAACCAACACCAACAGCTTCATACATTGTTTCAAACATATCTGCAATTACTTTTTGCAAATCGGGGTAATCTTTATCTATTTCTTTAGCAACTTTTTTTAATACGGGATGACCGTATGCTACTACAGGATATATCATATTTTATTTTTATTAAATCGAGTTCATGTAAGATTGTAAAATGATAGTCGCGCTAACACTATCGAGCAAGCTTTTGTTCTGCCGGTCCTTTTTCTTGAGTCCGGCATTAATAATGGTTTGTTGTGCCATTTTTGAAGTAAAGCGTTCATCATGCCTTTCGATCTTAATATTCGGGAAATCAATTTTAAGTTTTCTTATAAAAGGCTCAATGTATTTTGTGGATTCAGAAGGTTCGTAATTCATTTGCTTAGGTTCACCGATTACAATACAATCAACTTTTTCTTTGCTGATATAGTTGTGCAAATAGGCAAGCAATTCGTTTGCACTAACTGTTGTGAGTGCATTAGCGATGATTTGAAATTCATCCGTTACTGCCAGGCCAACTCTTTTACGACCGTAATCTATTGCTAAAATTCGTCCCAATATTTTCAATTATTGATTGAATGATTTTGTAATTCCGGCACAAAATTACAAAGAACTATTTAACCTGATCAATTTTTATATAATTTTGATCTCCAAACAGATTATTATGTATGAACAATTAAGGGAAAAGATTGAATTAGCTTGGGAGGATAAGCGTTTATTGAAAGATGAACAAACCATAAAAGCAATTCGGGATGTAGTTGAATTGTTGGATTTGGGAAAGATCCGTATAGCTGATCCGGCCTTTACCGCAGATGGAAGTTCAATTGAAAGATGGAATGTTAATGAGTGGATCAAAAAAGCAGTGCTTTCGTATTTCCCTATTCAGGGAATGAAAAAAATTGAACTGGCTCCATTTGAATTCCATGATAAAATAGATTTAAAGAAAGATTACGATAAACTTGGCGTCAGAGTAGTTCCTCATGCAGTGGCACGTTATGGTGCTTTTTTAGCACCTGGTGTTATCATGATGCCATCTTACGTTAATATTGGCGCTTATGTTGATTCCGGAACGATGGTAGATACCTGGGCAACCGTTGGATCTTGTGCACAAATCGGGAAAGACGTACATTTAAGTGGAGGAGTGGGTATTGGTGGCGTTCTTGAACCTGTTCAGGCAGCTCCTGTAATTATCGAAGATGGCTGTTTTATTGGTTCCAGATCGATCATCGTTGAGGGAGTACTGGTAAAAAGGCAAGCTGTTTTGGGTGCAAATGTGGTAATTACAAATTCGACAAAAATCATTGATGTGACCGGCTCTGAACCCATTGAGATGAAAGGAATTGTTCCTGAACGATCCGTTGTTATCCCCGGTTCATACACCAAAAAATTTCCAGCAGGAGAATACCAGGTACCTTGTGCATTGATTATCGGAAAAAGAAAGGAATCAACAAATTTGAAAACTTCATTAAATGAAGCATTGCGCGAATATAACGTTGCTGTATAAACTAAATTCAAAAAGTGAAAATCAATAAAGTTCTGATCATTCAGACGGCATCAATTGGAGACGTAATTTTAGCAACTCCATTAATCGAGAAGCTTCATTCATTTTATCCTGATGCACAAATTGATTTTATGCTGAAAAAAGGAATAGAATCAGTTTTTATTGGACATCCTTATCTTTCAAATTTAATTGTTTGGGATAAATCAACTAAAAAATATGCCCATTTACTGGATATCATCAATCATAATCGTGATCAGAAGTATGATCTGATTATCAACTTACAGCGATTTTTTTCGAGTGGATTTACCACTGTGTTATCAAGGGCCAAAAAAACAAGCGGGTTTAATAAAAACCCGCTTTCATTATTTTTTTCAAACCGGGTTCGACATAAGATCGGATTCGAAGGAAATCAGCTTCATGAAACGGATCGAAATTTATCTTTAATTGAAAAATGGACGGATGATACAAAGTATCCAATAAAATTATATCCAAATCCGGCTGATTTTGCCAAAACTTCCCAGTACAAAACCCATCAATACATTTGTGTAGCTCCTGCTTCTTTATGGCACACTAAGGAATATCCCGTAAGTAAATGGGTTGAGTTTTTAAAAGAAGTAGATCATGATACTTACATTTATTTTTTGGGTGCTAAGCAGGACAAAAGTAAATGTGAACAAATCATCAAAGCATCAGGACATAAAAATTCATTAATTTTAACGGGGAAATTGAGCTTTCTTGAATCGGCTGCATTGATGAAAGATGCATTGATGAATTTTGTAAATGATTCGGCCCCAATGCACCTGGCTTCTGCTGTTAATGCGCCAACAACCGCCATTTTTTGCTCAACGGTCCCCTCATTTGGATTTGGGCCTCTTTCGGAAAACTCGATGATTGTCGAAGTAAAAGAGAAATTGGATTGCCGTCCTTGTGGAATTCACGGATTAATAAGTTGTCCGAAAAAGCATTTTAAATGCGCATTAAATATCGATCATAAAGAATTACTAAGCCGTTTATAAATATGGATGAAATAATTAAGGAAACTGTTAAAAATCTCAAAGCCGGAAAAATAATACTGTACCCGACGGATACAATTTGGGGTATTGGATGTGATGCTACCAATGCCAAGGTGGTACACCGGATTTTTAAACTCAAACAAAGAGTTGAAAGTAAAACGATGATCGTTCTTTTAGATTCGACAGATCGTTTAAAGGATTATATGGATGTGGTTCCCGAAATAGCAGCTGATTTGATTGACAGTGTTGATACGCCACTTACGGTCGTGTTTCCCAATGCAAAAAATTTGGCAAAAAATCTGATTGCTGAGGATAAAACGGTCGCGATAAGGGTTGTAAGGAACGAGTTCTGCCAGAAATTAATACAAAAGCTGGGTCGACCAATTGTATCTTCTTCGGCAAATATTTCTGGAATGACAGCCCCATTGCATTTTGGTAAAATAAGTGACGAAATTAAAAAAGGGGTCGATTACATCGTACCATTCGATCAGAATTCCGTCAAGGAAGTGAAGCCATCCACGATTATCAAACTTGAAATTGATGGCGAATTTAAAATGATAAGAAATTAAAGACGAATGAATAAAATAGGATACATACAATTTCAGCCGATTTTAGGCAATCTTGATGCCAACATCAAAAAGATTCAAGCATTATTTCCTTTAGGTGAAAAAGCAGATTTGATCGTTTTGCCCGAATTGGCTAGTTCGGGATATAATTTCGCAACACGGGATGAGGCTTTAAAGTGTGCTGAAGAAATAACAAAAAGCAAATTCGTTGAATTTATCATTGCCTCTGCTAAAAAACAGAATCAGTATATTGTGGCAGGGATGAATGAGAAAGATGGAGATACGCTGTTTAATACCGGAATTTTGGTTGGTCCCCAAGGATTTATAGGCAAGTATCAAAAAATCCATTTATTCTTAAATGAGAAAGATATTTTTAAACCGGGTGAAGCCGGTTTGCCTGTTTTTGATATAGGATTTTGTAAAACTTCCATACTGATTTGCTTTGATTATATTTTTCCTGAAGTATGGAGGATTGTTGGAATGAAAGGAGCTGATATCGTTTGTCATGCCTCAAATCTGATCACTACTAATGCGCAAAAATGTATTCCTGCCCAAGCATTTATGAATAAACTGTTTATTGTTACAGCCAATCGTTACGGAACGGAAGGGGATATCACCTTCGGTGGAAATTCATTTATTACAAACCCTGATGCACAAATTATTGATCAGGCAGTTTCTGATAAAGATGCTGTAAGTGTTGTTGACATTGATATTTCTGAAGCAAGAAATAAATTTGTGACATCTCGAAATCATGTATTCATTGACAGGATTCCATCTAACTATAAGGATTTAATCTAATCCATCTTTATTATTTGGAATTGATTTAAATAAAATATTTTTTGTATCTTTGTGCCGTTAATTCTTAATCACTACTGAGTTATTACGTTTAAAATGAGTATGATACAAAAAAATAAATACAAATTATCAAGATCGGATAAAAAACTCACCATTAAAAACACCGATAAAGCGACCTTAGAAAAATGGTATACCCTGATGGTACTTGGTCGGAAGCTTGATGAAAAAGCACCTAATTATTTGAAACAAGCCCTTGGATGGTCCTATCACGCGCCCTATGCTGGGCATGACGGGATTCAATTGGCAATCGGTCAGGTTTTTGATAAAGAAAAAGATCACTTGTTTCCGTATTACCGGGATATGCTTACCGGTATTTCAGCCGGATTGACCGCAGAAGAAATTATTTTAAATGGGATTTCAAAGGATGCAGATGTTGCAGGTGGTGGCCGGCATATGTCGAATCATTTTGCCAAACCAGAATGGAATATTCATAATGTTTCGTCGGCAACCGGAAACCATACTTTACATGCTGTTGGAGTAGCCCGAGCGATAAAATATTACAATTCCGGTGGTGTTTCAATCAGTTCACAAGGAGAATCATCTACCTCCGAAGGTTATGTTTATGAAGCCATAAATGGAGCTAGTAATGAAAAATTACCCGTAATCTTCGTGTTTCAGGATAATGGATTTGGTATTTCCGTTCCGAAAGCAGAACAAACCGCAAATCCAAGGGCTGCTGATAATTTTCTCGCGTTTAAAAATCTGGATGTTATTTATTGTAACGGAAAAGATCCATTCAATTCAATGAATGCCATGTTAAAAGCAAAACGCATTGTGAAAGAAAAGGGCATTCCTGTTATTGTTCATGCTAATTGTGTCCGTATCGGATCGCACTCAAATTCAGATCGGCACGATTTGTACCGCGATCAATATGAGTTACTTGCGGTTAAGGGACAGGATCCTTTAAAAAGGTTTAGGGCCAGATTGACCTATTCAAAGAGATTTACAGAAGACGAACTTAATGAAATTGATTCAAACGTTAAGAAAATAGTTTCTGCCGCACATAAAGTAGGGATGGGTTCACCGGATCCAAGCCCTGAGTCAATTTATGATTTTGTAATGCCTGAACCTTTTGTGACCACTAAATATCCTGATGGATTAACTCATGGAAAAGGGGAGACTAAACGATTGATTGAAGCATTAAACGAAACTTTAAAAGCTGAATTCAGACATAACCCCGATACTTTTATCTGGGGACAGGATATGGCGAATAAGGATAAAGGCGGTATTTTTAATGTGAGTAAGGGATTACAGCAGGAATTTGGCCCTAAACGGGTTTTTAATGCACCCATAGCCGAAGATTTTATTGTAGGTACGGCCAACGGAATGAGCCGTTTTGATAAAAAAATACGAATTGTGGTTGAAGGTGCAGAGTTTGCCGACTATTTCTGGCCGGCGATGGAACAATTTGTTGAAATGTCTCATGAATATTGGAGAACCAAAGGTCAGTTTGCACCCAATGTTACAATCAGGCTAGCTTCCGGTGGATATATTGGAGGGGGTCTTTATCATTCGCAGAATATTGAAGGAGCTTTGAGCACATTTCCCGGTGTTCGTATCGTATATCCGTCTTTTGCTGATGATGCGGCAGGATTGTTGCGAACAAGCCTCCGCTCGGAGGGGCCAACAATGTTTATGGAACCAAAAGCTTTGTATAACGATCCTTTGGCTGAAGCTCCCGTACCGGATGACTTTGAAGTCCCTTTTGGGAAAGCCAGGATTCGTACCGAAGGAACAGATTTAAGTATCATCACTTATGGGAATACCACTCACATGTGTATTCAGGTGGCTGAGAAAATTGCAAAGGAAATGAATAAAACGGTTGAAGTGATTGATATTCGTTCTCTCATACCCCTTGACAAGGAAACCATTAAAAACTCCATTAAGAAAACAAATAGAGCATTGGTTGTGCACGAAGATAAAGTCTTTTCAGGTTTCGGTGCTGAATTATCGGCCATTATTGCCAGTGAATGTTTTGAATCATTGGATGCACCTGTGACTAGAGTTGGGTCTACTTTTACTCCCGTAGGTTTTAATAGAATTCTTGAAAGGGCGATTTTACCAAATACTGAAAAAATTTATAAGGCTGCAAAAGAATTGTTGGAATACTAGGGTTTTTGTGATGTTCCGACTCTTATCTTAACATTATTTAACACTATTCTGTTTTTTCGAAGGGATCTAAACTTTTTTTTATTCTTAATTTTGAAGCCGGATAGATAGAATATTGGAAAAGATGAGTTTATGCTATCTCAGAAACTAGTTTAATTATACCATTGAAATTTTCGAATTATGAATTTAATCAGATACAAAAAAATATTAAAGGTCGGTTTTCTAACGAACTTTTTGTTATTTACAATGGTTATGGCAAATGCACAGGTTTCTGTTGATGAGAACCTGCGAAAGCTGGCTACTGCCATGCAAATCATACACTACGCTTATGTTGATACTGTTAATGAGTCTAAGCTGGTTGAAAATGCCATTATCGAAACCTTAAAAGAACTGGACCCTCATTCGTATTATATTTCGAAAGAAGATTTAGAAGCAGTTAATGAACCACTAGTTAGTAGTTTCGAAGGAATTGGCATTTCTTTTCAAATTTACAATGATACACTCATGGTTATTGCTCCCATTATAGGTGGCCCATCCGAAAAAGTTGGTATTCTTGCAGGCGATAAAATTGTCGAAATTGATGGAGAAAAATCCTATGGAGATAAAATAGATAATCAATTTGTCTTTGATCATTTAAGAGGTCCAAAAGGATCAAAAGTGAAGGTACTTATTTATCGTAAAGGCAAGAGTGAACTACTCAATTTCACAATTACCCGTGATAAAATACCGATGAACAGCATTGATGCTACCTTTATGGTTGATGATGAAATAGGGTATATTAAATTAAGCAGATTTGCCCAAACCAGTCATAATGAGTTTAGGGAATCGATCGCCTTGCTTCAATCAAAAGGAATGAAAAAGCTTATTTTTGATTTAAGAGGAAATGGAGGTGGTCTAATGCAGCCTGCAATCGAAATCAGTGATGAGTTTCTGAAAGCCGGTCGATTAATTGTTTATACTGAGGGAATAAACAGCCCTATTGAGGAATATAACGCAACATCGGGAGGTAGCCTTGAGAATGAAGATCTTGTATTGATGATTGATGAAGGATCTGCCTCTGCCAGTGAAATCGTGGCAGGTGCCATACAAGATTGGGATCGGGGAATTGTTCTTGGTCGTCGATCATTTGGCAAAGGATTGGTTCAAAGACCATTCCAACTTCCAGACGGGTCGGTAATCAGACTTACAACCGCAAGATATTATACCCCAACCGGCCGTTCAATCCAAAAACCTTATGAAGAGGGGATTGAGAAATATTACACTGATCTATATGATCGGTTAAAAAATGGTGAATTTGTGCACGCCGACAGTATTCATTTTCCGGATTCCTTAAGATATTATACCCCCGGAAAACGTCTGGTATATGGTGGTGGTGGAATCATGCCTGATGTGTTCATTCCTTGGGATTCAACAACATATTCCGATTACTATATTGATTTGGTTCGTGAAGGTGCGTTCAATGATTTTGCTTTAAAATTTGTTGATGAAAACCGAAATCAATTCCTGGCAAAATACAAGAGTATGGAAGCTTATGTAAAGAATTTTGACATTGACAAAAAAATATTTTCAGAATTTATCGCTTTTGCCGATGCAAAAAGTTCCAAGAAACATGATGAGGACAGTTTGACAACTTCAGAAATGATGATCAAGCATGTTTTAAAGGGTTTAATAGGACGTAATTTATATACAATGGATGCCTATTTTAAGGTTATGACCGAAATTGATGATGGTTTTATTAAAGCAGTTGAAGTTTTAAAGGATAAAAAAATATTTGCTCAGATAAAGAAGTAGGGTGGTAAGGACGTAATTGGATAGGCGCTAACATTCATGCTTGCGCCTATTTTTGTTTATTCGTGAGACTCAAATTTCAGGAGTAAGCGAACTGAAATTGAGGGTAATACCCCGCAGCTCTGCTGCGGAATTAGTTTCTCCCGAATTCTCGGGACTTTGGGGTTTCATACCCGTGATTCTACATGGGTTCATTTCCTTCAGTTTCTCCGAGCATATTAATATAAGCCTTCGCGCTTAATTAGAATGGTTAAAATTTGGATATTAAGGAATATTTAATGATTAAAAATTTTAATTTTGTGTGAAAGATATTATCCCTGAAAAGGAAGATAAGAATTAATAATTTAAATTAACGGAGGTAAAATGGCAAACTTGAAAACCACTTATATGGGATTTGAACTCAGGAATCCAATTATTGTTGGAAGTTCCGGATTAACAAATTCAGTTGAAAACGTAATTGAAGTGGAAAAAAACGGTGCTGGGGCAGTCGTGCTAAAATCACTGTTCGAAGAACAAATTTTACAGGAAACCAGTAAAACCATTTCGGCTGATGTACATAAAAATTCTTATCCTGAAGCCCTTGATTATATCAGTAACTATTCAAAAGAGTCAGCAGTTGCTAACTATTTAAATTTGATCCGCGATTGTAAAAAGGCGGTAAAAATTCCGGTTATTGCCAGTATTAATTGCGTGAGTTCATCAGAATGGATAGGATTTGCAGCTAGAATTCAGGAAGCGGGAGCAGATGGACTTGAATTAAATGTTTTTATTTTGCCATCCGATCCTCGTCAAAGTGGGGAAGACAATGAGCAAACTTATCTGAACATTGTGAAAAGCATTCAAAAAGTTGTAACAATTCCTATTGCTCTGAAATTAAGTTATTATTTTTCCGGTCTGGCTAAAACTGCGCTCATCTTTTCCTGGACAGGGATTTCAGCGATGGTGTTATTCAATCGTTTCTTTTCACCTGATATTGACATCAATACGTTTGAAGTCAAGCCATCTCACATATTT
>PHDM01000001.1 GCA_002840985.1 Bacteroidetes bacterium HGW-Bacteroidetes-17 | reverse complement strand
ATCCAAGTTAATTTTTTGTCCAAACTATTTTGTTTGTTATTGTTTTCCTTATAAAGCCAGTGCGCGGCAACTCCGTACTCAGCAAAATCGTGCATTTCTTGCGTTCTAATTTGCACTTCTACAATTTGCTTGTTTTCAACATAAACGGTTGTATGTAGCGACTTATAGCCATTTGCTTTTGGTTTTGCAAAGTAGTCTCTAAATAAATTTTCAACCGGAGTATAAAGCGTGTGTACATGCCCTAAAATGGTGTAACAATCGGAGATATTATCAACAATAATTCTAATTGCCACCAGGTCAAAAACGTTTTCAATGTTGCCACCCGCTCTACCTAACATTTTGTTGTGAATACTGGACACGTGTTTAATTCTACCATAAACTTGACCTTCAATTTTAAGGTCCTTTAACATTTTATTTAATTCGGTAAGGGTGTAATCGGCATAATCCGAATCATGCGTTTTTACATTTACTTTTTTCTCTTTCAAACCTGAAGTCTTGGTTTCGTCAAGTAAAACACCGGCTTCAACCAATAACTTTTCATTTGTAAATATAGGGCACTTAAAACGAATTGCCAATGCAACTGCATCCGAGGTCCGGGCATCGATTTCGCTTTCAATATTATCGTTCACACAAATAAGCTTTGCGAAGAAAACCCCGAGTTCAAATTTATCGATGATCACATGCTTGATGGTAACTCCATAATGATCGGCAAAATTCTTAAAAAGATCGTGGGTCAATGGCCGGGAAGGCTTCATTTTTTCCAATTCGATCGCAATTGACTGTGCTTCGAACCCACCAATGATAATTGGCAATCGCCTGTCTCCACCTATTTCCCCAAGAATCAATGCATAAGCTCCGCTTTGAGACTGACTGTACGACATACCAATAATTTCCAGACGAATGTGCTGCATGATGTAAAATTAACAAACTAAAGCTTTAACGCAAGGTTTTAAGGCGTAAAAGTATTAATAATTTCGAATTCGTTATCAACATTTTATCAACATTAAATTCTGACAATGGCTATGGGAGTATGGGCTCCGTTATATATAAATTTCTCTATATTTGCACGGCTGGTTTTTGTGCATTGAATTGCTTTTTCGATAATAAAAACTTTTATATTTTAGCAACGCTTTTAAACCCATCAAAAATTTTATAAAAATGAAAAAACTATTTGCATTATTAACTGTTGCATTATTGCCTATTCTCTCGTTCGCGAGTGAAGCTGATTTAGTCATACCTGACGAAGTAAGATCCCAAACAATTCTTTATTGGGGATTTCTGGTCACCTTCGCAGGTTTTTTGTTCGGATTGTTCCAATTTTTAAAAGTTAAAAAAATCAGGGCTCATCAATCGATGCTCGACGTTGCTCAGGTTATTTACGAAACCGGAAAAACATATCTTTTCCAACAAGGTAAATTTCTGGCCATCCTTTTCATCTTTATTGGATCGGCAGTTGCATTTTACTTCGGATATCTATCTGATGGTAACTTCGGATTTGGCGGTGTAGCAATGATCCTTGGTTGGACCGTTTTGGGTATTCTTGGTTCGTATAGTGTTGCCTGGTTCGGAATTCGAATGAATACGCTTGCTAACTCACGAATGGCATTTGCTTCATTAGAACGAAAGCCTATTAAATTATTGAACATCCCATTGACGGCAGGAATGAGTATTGGAGTTGTGTTAATCTCGTTAGAGTTGATCATGATGTTAATCATACTCATGTTTGTTCCGGGTGAATATGCAGGTGCCAGTTTTATTGGATTCGCTATTGGTGAATCATTAGGTGCTTCCGTTCTTCGTATTGCAGGTGGTATTTTTACTAAAATTGCCGATATCGGATCTGACCTGATGAAGGTGATTTTCAAAATTGGCGAAGATGATCCACGCAACCCCGGTACCATTGCCGACTGTGTTGGTGATAATGCAGGCGACTCTGTCGGACCAACTGCTGATGGATTTGAAACTTATGGAGTAACAGGTGTTGCGCTTATTTCATTTATCCTTTTGGCCATTACTGATGTTTCGTTACAGACTGACCTTTTGGTTTGGATTTTCGTCATGCGTATTCTGATGATTGTAACCTCGATTTCTGCTTACTGGATCAATGGTGCCATAGCCAATGCTAAATACAAAAATGCTGACGATATGGATTTTGAAAAACCATTAACTTCATTGGTTTGGATTACCTCTCTTCTTTCAATCGCTGTAACTTTTGCAGTCAGTTATTTAACTATTGCACATCTTCCCAATCAACTCTGGTTAACCCTTTCAGTAATTATCAGTGCCGGAACCTTAGGTGCTGCCTTGATTCCTGAATTTACAAAAATATTTACTTCACCTAACTCAACCCATGTTAAAGAAGTTGTGGCTGCCTCTCAGGAAGGTGGTGCCTCGTTAAACATTCTTGCAGGTTTGGTTTCAGGTAACTTTTCTGCCTTTTGGTTAGGAATGGTTTTCTTGTTTCTCATGTTCATTGCATACTTTGCAAGTACTTTTGGTCTGGCTGATGTCATGATTTATCCTTCGATATTTGCCTTCGGTTTGGTTGCTTTCGGGATGTTGGGCATGGGCCCTGTAACCATTGCAGTTGACTCTTACGGTCCGGTAACCGATAATGCTCAATCAATTTACGAATTATCACTGATTGAAGAAACAGAAGGTATTTCGGAAGAAATTGAAAGGGATTTTGGTTTTAAACCAGATTTTGAGAAATCAAAATATTATCTGGAAGCCAATGATGGTGCGGGTAATACTTTTAAGGCAACAGCAAAACCGGTATTAATCGGTACCGCCGTTGTTGGTGCCACCACCATGATCTTTTCCTTGATCCTGGTAATTCAGCATACCTTAAATGTAAAACCCGAAGAAATCCTTAACCTCTTGAATCCGTTTACTATATTAGGATTTTTAGCGGGCGGTGCGGTTATTTTCTGGTTCTCAGGAGCCAGCATCCAGGCTGTTTCAACCGGTGCAAGCAGAGCGGTAGCTTATATCAAGGACAATATCAACCTCGATCCCGATGCGCCTAAAAAAGCAGATGTTGAAAAATCAAGGGCCGTGGTAAAAATCTGTACCCAATATGCACAAAAAGGGATGTGGAACATTTTTATAGCCATCTTCTCTTTTGCAATGGCATTTGCGTTTCTTTCAGCTCCTGCCGGAGATTCAAACTTACCGGTTTCATTGTTTGTAAGTTATTTGATCTCGATTGCATTCTTTGGTTTGTATCAGGCCATATTTATGGCGAATGCAGGTGGTTCATGGGACAATGCCAAAAAAATTGTTGAAGTGGATATGAAAGAAAAAGGAACTCCTTTACATGCTGCTGCCGTAATTGGCGATACGGTTGGCGATCCTTACAAAGATACTTCATCTGTAGCGTTGAACCCAATCATTAAATTCACCACTTTATTTGGTTTATTGGCCATGGAAATTGCAATTGCTCCTCAATTTAGAGCTGTAGCCCATTATTTTGGCATTGCCTTTTTAATGGTCGCTTTATACTTTGTATATCGTTCGTTCTACAAAATGAGAATAAAAGAATAGTGCTATTTTTTCCCACAAAAAATCCCCTTCTTATTTCGGAGGGGATTTTTTTTTGCGTTCTGAATGAATACAAAGTGGCTGAGCGTATCCGAAGCCAAATTTACACCAGATCTATTGAATTGTAAATGAAACCGAACTTTTCTCAGCCTCAGCCTTACTGGTTTTTTTTCGTTAGTTGAAATCTAACTTTTATCTCATGCGAAGTTATCTTTCCCACAATGTCAACGACACAAAACTTCGCACCACTTCATCACTAATTTTATATGCTTCGAACAACTGGTATGCTTTGAATGAGTCTGAAAATCTGTTCGGTATCAGCAACGTCTGCTACCCTCATTTCACCATCCTCAACTTCTAACTTCAACTGTCCGATTTTTTCGGACAGTTCACTTCCTTCCTTTTTTAGCTTAGATTTCAAATACTTAACTGCTTGTATCCGGAAGATGCTCAACTTTTGCTGAAAACCTTTTGAGTAAAATAGAAATGAGACTTCTCTAAAATAGAAATGGGACTTCTCCAAAATAGAAATAAGAGAAGTGTAAATTGTAAATGGAATATTGGTCATTTGAAAACGGTATTCAAAAAGTCCTTGTGAATTTATTCACAAAACTGTAAAAAACGGCCCCGAAATCAACAAAGATTATTTATCTTTGCCGGCAACAATTAAGTTCATTATTTCCTATAAATACATAACGATAATATTAATAAAATGATCAAGAATTTTGTTAGCCGGCACAATGGTCCGCGAGAAACCGAAACATTTAAAATGCTTCAAAAAATTAAGGTTGCTTCTTTGGATGCCTTAATTGACGAAACCGTTCCAAGAACCATTCGTCTTAAAAAACCCTTGAATATACCGGCAGGTATGAACGAATTTGAATATTTGAATCATATCAAACAAATCGCTTCAAAAAATAAAATCTTCAGGACCTACATCGGGCAAGGATATTACAATACCATTTCGCCTGCGGTAATTATCCGGAATATTTTGGAAAACCCGGGATGGTACACCTCTTACACTCCTTATCAGGCAGAAATTTCACAGGGCCGACTGGAAGCTTTGCTGAATTTCCAAACCATGATTTCGGATTTAACCGGCTTACCCATTGCCAACGCATCATTGCTCGACGAAGCTACTGCAGCTGCCGAAGCCATGATCATGTTATTTAACAGTCGATCCCGTGCCATGGTAAAAAGCGGTGCTTCACAATTTTTTGTATCCGATACTTTATTTCCTCAAACCATTGATGTACTAAAAAACAGGGCAACTTCGCTTGATATAAGCCTGGTATTTGGCAATCATACCGACTTTGAATTCAACGAAAATATATTTGGTGCCATCGTTCAATATCCTGATCAGTTTGGTGCCATTCACGATTTCAGGAAATTTACCGAAAAGGCCCATGAAAGCGGTATCAGTGTTATTGCTGCAGCCGATCTTCTTAGTTTGACTTTGTTAACCCCTCCGGGTGAGTGGGGTGCCGACGTAGTTTTAGGCTCAACCCAACGATTTGGGATCCCGATGGGCTATGGTGGCCCTCATGCTGCTTTCCTCGCAGTTACAGAGGCATTCAAACGAAATATCCCGGGCCGTATCATTGGAATTTCGCAGGATGCGAATGGAAACCGTGCCTTACGAATGGCCCTGCAAACCCGTGAGCAACACATCAAACGCGAACGTGCCACTTCAAATATTTGTACCGCTCAGGCCCTGCTCGCGATTATGGCAAGTATGTATGCCGTATATCATGGACCAAGAGGATTGACCGACATAGCCGCAGATATTCATTGTTTGGCTGTTTGTTTGGGAAAAGAAATGATGGTTTATGGCTACGAACAGGAAAATGAATATTTATTCGATACCTTAAAAGTTAAGTTGCCGGAAAATGTTAAGATTGCTGATTTAAGAAAAATTGCCGAAGAACATCAAATAAACTTCAGGTATATTGATGATACCCATATCGGGATCAGCATCGATGAAACTACCGGTCGTGCTGAAATACAGGAAATTTTATATGTTCTGGCCAGATCAAAGGGAAAACATCTTTTCGACACCCCCATCTGTAAAACCTGTCAGGAAATAAAAGTTCAGGAAAAGCTTCAACGAAGCAGTAAATTCTTAACCCATGTGGTTTTCAACTCTTATCATTCAGAAACTGAAATGATGAGGTATATCAAAAAATTGGAAATTAAAGATTTGGCCCTAAACCGTTCGATGATCCCATTGGGATCATGTACCATGAAGCTGAATGCGGGTGCGGAAATGTTCCCGATCAGTTGGCCTGAACTTGGAGCAATTCATCCATTCGTGCCTACTAATCAAGCTGAAGGATATTTGGAATTGGTTGAAAATTTAGGAAAAGATTTATGCGAAATTACCGGATTCGCCGCCATATCATTCATGCCGAATTCAGGAGCATCAGGAGAATACACCGGATTAAACGTGATTCGTGAGTACCATCGTAGCAGAAATGAATATCACCGTACCATTTGTTTAATTCCATCATCGGCACACGGAACCAATCCTGCAAGTGCGGTTATGGCCGGGATGAAGGTTGTGGTTACCAAATGTGACGAAAACGGCAATATCGACTTAGCAGATTTAAGAGCTAAAGCAGAAGAGCACAAAGATAATTTGGGTGCGCTGATGGTGACTTATCCATCTACCCACGGTGTATTTGAAGAAGGAATCCTGGAAATTATGGATATCATTCACGAAAACGGCGGTCAGGTTTATATGGATGGTGCAAATATGAATGCACAGGTGGGTCTGACAAACCCAGGAGTTATTGGAGCCGACGTTTGCCACTTAAATTTGCATAAAACTTTTGCCATTCCTCACGGAGGCGGCGGACCGGGTGTTGGCCCTATTGGTGTAGCTGCTCATTTAGTCGATTTTTTACCCAAACATATTTATGGTAAAGATGCTAAAGGGACCAGTGCAGTTTCGGCAGCACCTTACGGAAGTGCTTTGGTATTGCCGATTTCCTACGGGTATATCAAATTACTGGGAGGAAAAGGACTGACTGAGGCAACAAAATATGCCATTCTAAATGCCAATTATCTGAAAACATGTCTTGAAGGTCATTACAAGATTTTGTATACCGGAAAACATAACAGGGTTGCCCACGAAATGATATTGGATTGCAATGAGTTTTTCAAAACTGCGGATATGCCGGTAATCGACATTGCCAAACGCTTAATGGATTACGGTTTTCATGCGCCAACGGTTGCATTCCCTGTTCATGGCACTTTAATGGTTGAACCAACCGAAAGCGAACCTCTTTATGAATTAAACAGATTTATTGATGCGATGATTTCCATTCGGGAAGAGATTCGGGAGATAGAAAATGGAACTGCCGCAAAGGATAATAATGTAGTTCATAATGCGCCACACACGGCTGAAATGGCTACTTCCGACGATTGGAAGTTCCCTTACACAAGGCAAAAAGCTGTTTATCCAAAACCATGGTCGCATAACGATAAGTACTGGCCAACGGTTACTAAAATTGATGATGCTCTAGGAGACAGGAATTTGATTTGTACCTGTCAGCCCATCGAGAGTTATATGGATTAAAGCAATTAATTATTATCACAAAAAACCATCCCGAATCATCAGGATGGTTTTTTTTATTTTAGTTTCTAACAATTTCTAATCTTCGTTATCCGACAGGAGGTTTTCCAAATAAATCCTGAATTTCTCATGATTGATATTGTTTTCATTTAATGCAACGAAAATGGTATCCCTGCCGGCGATTGTTCCAATAAATAAATCGGAAGGACTGTTATCCATCAAAACCGCCATCGGGCTTGCATATCCGGCCAAAGTTCGCACTACAGCCATATGTCCTGAAAAATCGAGGGAAACGAAACCCCTGTTACCTGACTTTGGTTTAGATGGGGAATCTTTTGGAATAATATAACGATAGGTATTATCGGTGTATGCAACTTTCGAAATTTTCATTTTCTTCAAATCGCGCGACAAAGTTGCCTGGGTTAAACTAAAACCTTCGTCCCGTAAAAGCTTTAGCAAATCATCCTGACTACTTATGATATTATCGCGAATAATTTCTTTTATCCTGACCTTACGTAGTTGCTTATTATTCATGTAATTGAAAATTAAAACAAAAATATTGCATAAATATACAATAATTAGCTAAATATTAACCGCGATTCGATCTAAGCACTTCTCATGTAATTGGATCAGTATGTTTAAAATTTAGCCTTTTGAGCTAATAAGACGTTAGAGTTATGAATTATGAGTTATGAATGTCTTGTCTTGTGTCTTGAATCTTGAATCTTGTGTCTTGAATCTTGTGTCTAATTTCAAACATCTTATATATTAATTGATTAGAACACTATTGCCACGTATAGTTCTCAACTCACCTTAGCATTTTTTTGAACTGCCTGATCATTTAATTCCAGTTCATCCTCAATATTAAAACTAAATGGATTGAACAACATGGCTGTACACAAACACCGGTTATTATTATTTCTCTTCAAAAATTGATAATTAGGGCATTCCGAACATTCTTCCCAAAAAGATTCAGAAGTGCTTAATTTATTATAATTAATTGGCTTATAGCCATGAAGGCTGTTAACAGTCATTACTTCAGGGCTGGTGGTTAAACTAAACAATTTAGCATTTGGATATTTTTTTCTGACCAATTCAAAAGCCTCCCTGATCATCACTTTAGCAAGGCCAAGATTTCTAAACTGCGGAACCACAACAATACCCGATATCGATAGCAAATCCTGATCATCACGCTTTCGTAAATAACAAAAGCCCGCTAAACGGCCTTGCTTCGTTGCGATTATCGCATCGCCTTTGATGAGCCGCTCACCAATATAGTGGCCCTTCTTTAGATTTAAACCAATACTTTTTTCATTTGTTGCCTGCTCAAACAGAAGCTCTATTTCTCTGGCAAAATGAATATGTTTCTCATTTGAAACTGAAACGATGAATTCTTTGTGTACGATCATGGGTATAAGATTGTAATTTTATGCAATTTATTTAGGTTAATTACACAAAAATAATAATTATATGCATATTGATTGAATTCTTATACACTTTTTATGCAATTTATATTCGTTCTAAAAGGATTAAGAATTTAAGCATAAAAAAAGTTGCAGGACACGATGAGCACTGCAACTAAATCAACCTAACCTAATTATATAAAGCTTTCTATTACAACAAATTTGCTGCCTTCAAACACGCTTCAATTTTTTGAGCAGTGCGTTCAATATCATCATCTAAACCGACGGAGAAACGAATTAACCCATCAGACATACCCATTTCCTTTTGCTCATTTTCTGGAACCTCGGAAGAAGTACTTTTGCCTGAATTACTAAATAATGTTTTGAAATAACCTAAACTCACTGCTAAGTAACCTACTCCTGCTTTTTCCATTAATTCCATTAAATTACCGGCCTCATCAGCAGTATTCACATCAATAGCAATCAAACCGCCAAATCCATATTTTTTACTCATGATGCTTTTAAATAATTCGTGCTGGGGATGCTCGGGCAATCCCGGATATATTACTTTAAGTCCGGTTTTTTGTAAGAATTGAGCAAGATACATGGCATTACTGCTATGTTGTTTCATGCGGATATGTAAAGTATGTAAATTCTTCAAAATTGAAGACGAGCGCAAAGGATCCAAAACAGGGCCCAATAACATGGAAGTACCATTGTTTACATCTATCAAAGAACTGATAAATTCGGTCGTTCCACAAATAGCACCTGCAACACAATCATTTTTGCCGTTGATGAATTTGGTCATGCTATACACAACGATATGCGCACCCAGTTTTGCCGGCGAAATAATCATTGGAGTAAAAGTATTATCAACCATCAGTTGAATACCGGCCCTATTTGCAATTTCAGCTAATGTTGGAATGTCTGAAATCTGAAGCAATGGGTTGGTCATACTCTCAGTATAAATAATTTTGGTATTTTCCTGAATCGCATTTGTGACACGCTCTATGTTTGTAATATCAACAAATGTAACCGTGATATTGAATTTTGGCAGATAATTCTTCAAAAAAGCATAACTTCCTCCGTAAATGGTACGACTTGCCACAATATGATCCCCACTATTGCAAATTTGCATGATTGCATTGGTAATGGCCCCCATCCCTGAAGCAGTAACCCAGGCTGCTTCTGTTCCTTCCATTGCAGCCATCGCATCTGCTAAAAATTTATTACTTGGGTTCCAGTGCCTTGAATATAAGAAGCATCCTTTCTCTTCTCCGGTGAAGGTTTCAAGCATCGTTTTTGCTTGCATAAATGTAAAAGTAGCAGAATCCGTTATCGCCGGATTTACACCCCCAAACTCACCAAATTGTTCTAAATCCTGAATCTGATTTGCAGGATTAAAGTTCATCTTTTCTGTCTTCATATAAATATTTAAATTAAGATTACAAAATTAACAAATCATCCTGAAATAAAACGATTACCATGAATACTCAAAACAGAAAATCAATTATTTATGAAAACTGTAAGTTTTAATGCCTGGATCGACAAAATTTATAAGTTTGCGAAGAGAAAAGACTAATTTAACTTATAATTTGGAAGTTATGAGGCAGTTCAAAAAATTTATATTTAATCAAAATAGTCACATCGAGCGCCTGCCTGCTTCAGGTAGGAAGTCGAGATGTTTGATGATAAATGGACTCAAGATTTCGACATTTATCCATCTTTGGCGGAAGCTCAATCTGACCGTTTAAAAAGTCTTTTTGGATAACCTATAATAAGAAAAAATATTTATATAAATATTTAAGTTCTCAGGTATGACGCCCCATTGACATCCAAAATACAGCCGGTCATGTACTCAATTCCTGATGCCAGCATTACCACTGATTTGGCAATTTCTTCAGGTCGGGCAATTCGTCGGAGTGGGCTTTGATCCTTAATCTCCTGTGCATTCGGGCCTTCCATTCCTAAAGCGGCCATATCGGTATCGACCCAACCAGGTGCAATGGCATAAACCAGCACTTTTTGTGGTGCCAGTGCTTTTGCCAACGATTGTCCAAATGAGTTTAATCCTGCTTTACTTGCACCATAAGCTGGAGAAGTAGGTTCACCTCTAAATGCACCGCGTGAAGTAATATTGATGATTTTACCACCACCAATTTTGATCATATGTTTAGAGAGCAAAAAACAAAGATTTGCAACACCCGTCAAATTTGTATCCATGGTTCGTTTCCAGGATGCAAGCCATTCATCATAACTAAGCGTTGAATAATTCAGTTCTTCATAAATCCCGGCGTTATTTACCAAAATATCGATATGTCCCAATTCCTTCACAAGTTTGTCGACCATGAATTTTACAGAATCCGGATTTGCAATATCTGCCTGACAGGTAATGTGACCTGTACCGTCGATTTCAGAAATAAGCCGTTTTGCACTTTCAGCATTTTTATGATAATGTGCAATTACCTTGGCACCTGAGGCGGCGAATTCACTGGCAATGGCTTTACCAATTCCTCTGGATGCGCCTGTTACCAATACATTTAAATGATCAAATCGAATTTCCATATCTGTATTTATTAAATTTTTATTCTAACCGATTACCTGTACTCCCTGATTGCTTGTAGTCGTTTTATAAACTTTCACAAAATAAGGGTTATTTGCAAAGCCCTGCTCCATAATATACGCAACTTCATCAACTTTTTCTGGATCACAAACAGCTATTACCGATGAGCCTCCCCCACTGATCTGACATCCAAAGGCACCTGAACCTATCACCTGTTTTTTTACTGATTGGTACTCAGGAATACTGGCACCTCTGACCGGTTCTGCAATATGATCAACACTGAAGGCCGAACCAAATTCCTGAATATCTTTGGTATGAATGGCATGAATGATGCGTGAACACCTTGCCATTTGCTCCTTTAATTTTTCCTGCCCGATTTCGTAAGTGATAAAACCCCTTGTTGTTCGCTGGCTCTTTCGAATTGCGGCTAAAACAACAGGAAATTCTGGCATTTCAAGTTTCAACACATCAATTGGATGATAACTTTTCACCAAAATGAACCCACCCAGCAGCGAAGCAGCCACGTTATCGGCATGCGGGGAACCCCCTGAAGCAACTTCACCCATTCTTGCGATATCTATCATTTCATTCATCGAAAGATTAAGTTTCAGAAGCTTATCCAAACCAAAAACCGCTGCTGCGGCACTGGCTCCTGTAGTTCCCATGCCTCCACCCGATTTCATTTGTTTGATGATACGAATGGTCATCCCCTGTTTAAGCTGTTGTCTTTTTAGCAACTCCAAAACTGCAAGACCTGCAGTATTGTCGTTCAAGGTAGTCGGGATATTCTGGTCATCATTAATAATCTCAATTTTCACTAAACCGCTATGATCTAATATGATCTCAATTTCATCATGCGGATGCTTAAGTGCCATGGCGAAAATATCATAGCCGGGCCCAACATTTGCACTGGTAGCAGGTGATTTGATTAAAATCCTGTTCATATTAATTTTCTTTCCAATAGTATGGTTTTGATTTCTTCTACATATTTTGGGCTCAAAGGAGTCAGAGGCGGCCTCAAACTACCGGCAGGCAATCCCATTAAAGTAAGAGCTGCCTTTGCCGCCATTGGGTTTGTTTCAAACCGGAGAGAATCGAATACTTCAAAATATTCGTGATGAATATTTTCGGCTTCTTTCAATTTTCCTGCAAATATAAAATCTATCATTTTAGCCATAATTTCAGGAACGATATTCCCCGCAACCGTAAAAGTTCCTGCACCTCCCATCAAAGCTGTTGCATAAGCAGTTGTATCTTTTCCTGTAAAGACTTTAAAATCTTCATTACGAGTAAGATGAATAACCTGCGATAAATGCCCCAAATCTTTATTCCCATCTTTTATCCCAACAATATTCGGATGTTTGGCCAGTACTGCAGAAATTTGAGGTGTCAATTCAACACCTGTGCGGCCTTTTGCCCCATGTAAGAGAATTGGAACTTCAGAATGATCAGCTAAATCTGCATAAAACTTAATAATCCCATCTGCTTTAGGTAGAACAAAATAAGGACAAAATACCGAAATATAATCTGCACCTAAATCCTTATAAACCTTAACCCTTTCTTTGGCAATGGTCAGGTTTTCAGTACAGGTATCCGGAATGATTAAAACCTTTCCTTTTGCTTCTTCAGCAATGATCTCAACCACACGATAAACCTCTTTATCTGTCATCAAGGTATTTTCACCGGTAACACCCAAAGGAGCAATTCCATGAATACCTGCTTCAATCTGCCTTTTTACAAGGATTCTCAATCCATTTTCATCTAAACTTAAATCTTCCAAAAAAGGAGTTATCAATAAAGTATATGCACCGTTTTTCATTTCATCTTGTTTTACACAAAGTTCGGGAATATATCAATGTTGGCAAACCTTAATTTGAAAATTTATTTAATATTCCGGGAATTTATTTCGGGATGGCGTCCTCTTCCAGGAAGCCATCCCTCTTAAGTTAAACTAGAAATACTTAGGAAGCCCATATTTATTCCAACCCCTTATTTGATAGTAATCGGCTATGAGCGAATTAAAAAAAGTACGATCCAGTTTTTTCCCCTTCATAAATCCTCCTAAATTAATTTCGTCGAAGAAACGATCAGGGATGGTATCATCTTTATAACTACGGCCATTACGAACATTATATTTTCGGGCCAAATGTGTGAGATTGGAACCAATTTTCTGAAGGCTCTCACTGGTATGATTTGAACCTGTCGCCGCGTTCAATAATTCGGAAAGCCGCTCCAAACTCATCGGAACGAAATCACAAATGACCAAACAATTTCGAACATTGGTAGTGTCGAGACCTTCGGCAATGGTGACAGGAATATCCTCAATTTTGAATTCTGGTCCCATTTCCTGTTCGGTAATCCAAGCACGCGTGTGTGATGCAAAATCGGCGACAGCCATGGCAACCCCCATGGTTAAACATCCTTTGGGATTTACTCCGGAAATTTCCATTCCATAAGTATTAATGGCAAATGAACTGCTTCCCTTTTTGATTTTTGCTGCAGCATCTCTGGTGCCATCTGCGAAAAGATTTCCTATTCCATCGCGGGCAGCTAATTTGCTGATAAATTTTCGCTGCTCCTCAGCATTGCCCCATTCCATTTTTAACCCATCCCAATCATCGATCAGATTTTTCTCATAACATTCCATTGCAAAAGAGCAGGTAATACCGGTACTGATGGTATCAAGGCCCAAATCATTGCAAATTTCATTTGCCCAGGTCACATCCTTTATGCTGTTAACCATGCTGCCCGAACCCATAAAAGCTGTTGTTTCGTATTCCGGGCCCTCTACTTCGTGACCATCCCATCGAGCCCATTTCGAGCATCGGATATCACAATTAAAACAGGAAGTGTCTTTCCAGTTAAGCTCTTCGCGGGCTGCCGCCGAATTGATTTTTTCAATGTCATCGAAAACCACTTCTTTGAAGTTTTTTACGGGTAAAAATTCATTGGCCTGTCCGCTGTTCATGCACTTCATGGTTCCGTTTTTCCGCCTGAATTTTATTCCATCCTGAACCAGAATATCTTTCGTAAATTTCTTGTTCAATTCAAGGAAAACTTCCTCATTAAAATATTTGATTGGAGTTGATCCATCCACAACAAGGGCCTTAAGATTTTTAAAACCCATAACGGCTCCGGCTCCTCCCCGACCATATTGACGATGTTTATCGACCCCGATACACGCCATTTTTGAAAGGTTTTCGCCAGCCGGTCCGATAGCCGCTACCCTTGGATTAATTCCGGCATGCCTTTTCATTAACTCATCTGTTGTCGCAAAAATTCCTTTTCCCCATAAATCTTCCGCATCCCGAATTTCTAATACCTTATCAGTGATATAAAGATAAACGGGCTTTTCGCTTTTGCCGGTAATTACAACATAATCAAATCCTGCTGCTTTGAGCATTGGGCCAAAGTTTCCACCACAATGACTATCGAGCATCGAATTGGTTAATGGAGATTTTGTAACGAGTGTTGTTCGGGCACTGGTTTGAATATTTGTACCGGTGAATGGCCCATTAGCAAAGATCACAGGATTTTCGGCAGAGAATGCATTGACCTTAGGTGCCAGTTTTTCGAGTATCGCAAAACCGAGTCCTTTTCCTCCTATATAATTTTCAAGTAATGATCGATCGGAATCCTTCTTTTCAATACTTCCTTTACTTAAATCAACATATAAACATTGGTAGGTGTACGACATAAAATGCATATTGAGAATTAAAATTTTGATATATTATCAATTGAAATAATGAAATATAGAAATAAAGAAATATTAACTGGATTTCTCTTTTGCTTTTATCGTAGCTTTGACTAACAAGTTAAGTTTGATCTGGAGTTCTTTTCCGATTTTCTTTAATTTATCAAACACTTCTTGTTCAATAAGTTTTCTTTCGAGCAACAACTCCAACCAATGTTCCATGCTTTCAAAATAAGAACCCCTAGCCTGATAATAAAACCTTACTTTATCCAAATAATGAAATCGCCCGTATCCTTCTGCTACATTTGCTCCTATTGAATCTACCGATTGAATGAATTGCTGCCCAATCCCCCACTTCAAATCCTTTTCAAGAGATTGATAAATTTCCCAAGCCGAAGATGATAGTTCCCTCGAAAGTTGATAAACTTGCAAATCATTCAGAGTAATATATTGTGAATTCTCAGTACTCATAAGGCATGTATTTCTCTATTTCTCTATTTCATTATTTCACTATTTCATTATTTCACTATTTCCATATTATTGATTAATTAACAACATTTTTTACTTCGATGGATCGCAAGGATATCGGTTAATATTGCAAATCCGGTCTGGATTTTTCCTGCTCCCGGTCCAACAATGGTAATATCTCCCATCAAATCAGTTGTAAAAGTTAGGGCATTGGTAGCGCCCATCACTCCAGCAAGCGGATGAGAAAGGTCAATCATTTCGGGTGCCACACTTCCGAATACTTTCCCATCTTTCTTTTCAACTGAACCAATAAGCTTCCAACGTGCATTCTTCGCTTTTGCAGCCGCTATGTCTGCTTTTGAAATTTTTGTAATTCCCTTACAGCTTACATCAGAAATTTTAATTGAAGCTCCCATCACGATATTTGCCAGGATGGTTACTTTACCACGAGCATCATAGCCTTCAACATCGCCTGTAGGGTCAGCTTCAGCATACCCAAGTTCCTGAGCTATTTTCAATACTTCAGCATAATCCATTCCTTTTTCCATTTCGGTAAGCATATAATTGGTTGTTCCATTTAAAATGCCACGAATTTTTGAAATCTCACATCCGGCCAATGGGCCATCGGTTAAATTGATAATTGGGGTACCGGCTACTACCGTTCCTTCAATCATAAATTTAACCCCATGATCATCGGCTATTTTTTTCATTTCAGGGTAGAAAAGTGCAGCCGGGCCTTTATTACTGGTAACAATATGCTTTCCGGTTGATAATGCAGCTTTACAGTGATCAATTGCAGCTCCGCCTGTAGTTAAATCGGTATAAGTTAATTCGCATACAATATCTGCATTACACGTCTTAATCAGGCTCACAGTATCGAGATTTGTTAAATCTTTGGTGAATTTCTTTTTTGCATTGGCTTCTTTCATCATCTGGTCGATATCCAATCCATCAGGGTTGTATACATTGCCATAAGCAAAATCGGCCACTGCAACTATTGAATAATCAAAGCCATACTTTTTGTTCAGGTAGGCTTGTTTCATTTTAAGAATTTCACATAATCCTTTACCTACGGTTCCAAAACCGATGAGTGCTAATTTGTTTTTCATTTTCTGTATTATTTATTTTTAATTTTTCCTTAATCGTGCAGATGAAGCTCCACCGGCTGAAAACTCAGGGGAAGTGCTTATAGTTTTTTTACCGTCCATTACAGCCAGAGCCTGATCCAGATCGGCAATGATATCATCAGGATGTTCTGCTCCGACACATAATCGTATCAGGTTTGGTGGTACATCGGCTATTTTTCTCGCTTCTTCGCCTTGCTGTTGATGGGTCGAAATTGCCGGAATGGTAGCTACGGATTTGATTCTACCCAGATCAGTTGCCCGCCAGATGCGTTGGAATGCATCAAATACATCACGGGTATCCTGTATACTTCCTTTAATGCGAAATGACATCAGGTGCCCATAACGATTTACCTTCTCATTATATAATTCATCCTGTTCAGAATCAACCAATATCATGTATTTTTTTGCCAGTTTATGTAGAGGATGCGATTCAAGTCCGAGATAATCCACTTGTTCAATATGCTTATGCTGTTCCAGGTATTTTGCCACTTTCATCGTACTACGACTCATCAAATCCATTTTCGATCTCAAGGTACGAATATCATTTAATGTAAGAACTGCGTTCATAGGAGAAATATTCGGGCCATTGTCACGATTGGGCAATGCTTTAATATAGGTTGCAAAATCCGCTTTTAGGGTTTCATTATCAATTTTCAAGATCAGGTTTTTACGTGCAATTACTGCTCCGGCGACTCCAAAACCACTGGTAGTAAGTGATTTTGTTACCGACTGAATCACAATATGCGCACCCCATGTAAGAGGGCGGATCAATGCCGGAGAACCAACGGTATTATCAATGATTAAAGGGATGCCATATTTATGGGCCAATTTAGCAACGGCTTCTAAATCGAAAAATGCCTGCCCGGGATTGCTTGGCATTTCGCCATAAAGAAAGCGGGTATTTTCATCAATCAGTTTTTCCCATTCACGGATATCGGACGAATTGATTACCTTTCTCCACTCAGATCCTTTTTCCTGTTGTTTACGAATTGCAAATTGCTGAAATGTCCCTCCGTAAACCTGACAGGTTGCAACGAAATTCATTGGACTATTTGGCCGTTTCGGATCAACGCTTAAAAATGGCTCACAAGCACTAAAAATGGCCGCCATCCCTGATGAAGTTGCGCAACAACTTGCATCCAAATCTGATCCATAAGTTTCAAGCATGGCCAGAACACCTTCCAGATAATACATACTCGGGTTTCCAATACGTGAATAACACCAGGTCGGAATCTGATAACTTAAAGCTGCTTCCATTTCATCCGAATCACGATATGCTTGTGATGATGACATATAAATAGGTTCAATAATGGAACCTTGATTATAATCAAGTGCTTCCTGCATAGAGTAAAGGCCGTGTACCGCGATGGTATCAAATCTGCATTTTTTCATTGCAGCTTTATACCCGGCATGCCATTTAGCTGATCTTTCAGCGGCTTCTAAATAATGATTCATTCCTGAAGAATTCATAGGTTGTGATTTTTTTAATTAGGGATTTCTACCATTCGGTTCATTCTCTCAAATATAAAAAATTTGAAAGCACCTTTTGGTATATGCTTATGAAAAATGAAAATATTGTTAGTATCTTTTGAAATCCATAAGTGATATTTACTATTTTTGTCAAAATCATAAGTAAACATTCAAAAACGATGGACACAAAATTTCACCTAGACAGTTTGGACCGAAGAATTCTTAGTTTATTGACTAAGAATGCCAGAACACCTTTTCTCGAAATTGCGCGCGCCTGCAATGTATCCGGAGCAGCTATCCACCAACGGATTCAACGATTGATTGAGGCCAATGTAATCACTGGTTCACAATTCAATATCAGTCCTAAAGGGGTTGGGTTTACCACTTGTGCTTTTATCGGACTTCAAGTTCAGCTTACCTCCGTCAGTACCCACGAAGAAGTATTTGCCAAGATCAAACAGATTAAAGAAATCGTAGAATGCCATCACGTAACCGGACAGTATTCGTTGCTAATTAAAATTTATTCGAGGGACAATGAACATCTAAAGGAAATTATAGTTAAAAAAATACAGTCCATTCCTGAAATTACAAGCACCGAAACCTTTCTATCGCTTCAGGAAGGATTTTTCAGGCAACTGCCGGTTGAGGGTTAGATGATAGATTTTGATTTTTTTAGCATATTATTAAAAAATAGTTTGTGGATTCAATAATATATTTACATTTGCATTCTCAAAAAACAAAAAAATGACAGTTAACAAATTACATCATCATCATTTTCATACTGGCACTCAGGCGAGGAGGAATTGATCTATGTAATCTGAAAATATTTCTAAACCCGTTTGAGTAAATCATACGGGTTTTTTATTTCCTAACGGTTTACTCAAATACAATTAAAAAACAAAAATGAGTAAACTAAAAATTGCCATTCAAAAATCAGGAAGATTAAGTGAGAAATCGATCAACATTTTAAAAGAATGTGGCATTAAACTTCCAAACGGCATCAGCAAGCTAAAAACTGCCGCTACCAATTTCCCGATCGAAATCCTGTTCTTACGCGATGATGATATTCCTCAATATGTTGAACAAGGGGTTGCCGATATTGGGATCCTTGGGGAGAATGAAGTGTACGAAAAAAACAAAAAAGTAGCTGTGATCGAAAAATTAGGCTTTGCCAATTGCAGGCTTAGTTTAGCTATTCCAAAAGAAGATCAATACCTTAATTTAGAATATTTCAACAATAAGCGGATAGCCACCAGTTATCCGAAAATATTATCCGATTTTTTGAATAAAAACAACATAAGCGCCAGTGTGGAAGAAATTGGTGGCAGTGTGGAAATAGCCCCAGGAATAGGTCTAGCCGATGCCATATGCGATATAGTAAGTTCAGGGAGTACGCTTCTGACCAATGGGCTCAAGGAAGTAGAAACCATCTTACAAAGTGAGGCTGTAATAATCTCAAGCAAAAATTTAACAGAAGCAAAGGAGGCAATTTTAAATCAGCTTTTATTCAGGATCAAATCCGTTCGGGATGCTTCTGCAAATAAATATATCTTACTCAATGCCCCCAATAGTGCTATCAAGGACATCTGCAAAATATTACCCGGAATGAAAAGTCCTACGGTTCTTCCGCTTGCAGAAGAAAGTTGGAGCAGCTTGCACTCGGTTGTCCGTGAAGATGATTTCTGGAACATCATTGCTCAACTAAAAAACCTTGGTGCTCAGGGAATCCTTGTTTCACCCATCGAAAAAATGATCCTCTAAAAAAACCATTATGCAATACACAAACAATACAGCCAATAAATTTGACTCAACCGAACTTGAAAAACTCATTCAACGTCCGTTTATTGACTCGGAGGACCTGAATCAACTGGTCAAAAAAATATTCTCCGACATCAAGAAAAATGGGGATGAATCACTGAAATACTATACTTATCTTTTCGATAAAGTAAAAATTGACGAGGTTAAGATTGACAAAAACAGGATCAAAAATCCGTCGGGTTTAAGTGATGAATTAAAGGAAGCGATGAACCTTGCCAAAAATAACATTGAAATCTTTCATAAAGCACAAATTCAAAAATCTGTTAAAATAGAAACAAGCAAAGGGGTGAATTGCTGGCGCGAAGATCGTCCGATCGAGAAGATTGGGATTTATGTCCCCGGTGGCACCGCTCCCCTCTTATCAACCGTTTTAATGTTGGGCGTACCTGCAAAAATTGCCGGATGTAAGGAAATCATTTTGTGTACACCACCCGACAAAAATGGAAACATTAATCCGGCTATTTTATTTGCTGCCGAATTGATTGGGATCGAAACCATTTTTAAAGTTGGCGGCATTCAGGCCATTGCAGCTTTAACTTTCGGAACAGAAAGTATTCCGAAAGCAGATAAAATTTTTGGGCCCGGAAATCAATATGTAACTGCCGCCAAACAGGAAGCACTTAAATACGGAATGGCCATCGACATGCCTGCCGGACCCAGCGAAGTACTCATCATTGCCGACGAAAGTGGGATCCCTGAATTTATTGCTGCCGATCTGCTTTCACAAGCCGAGCATGGCACCGACAGTCAGGTTATTTTACTGTCTGATAATGAAGAAATGATTAAAAAGAGTTTGGAAGAGATTCAAAAACAATTGAACCTGTTACCCAGAAAAACAATTGCTCGAAAGGCACTCGAAAACAGCCGTGCAATTTTACTCAATAACATTGAGGAGTGCATTGAACTCAGCAACAATTATGCGCCGGAGCACTTGATCCTTGCCTTAAAAAAACCTGAAAAATACCTCAGGCAAATTTCAAATGCCGGATCGGTATTCATTGGAAATTATAGTTGCGAAAGCGCGGGCGATTATGCTAGTGGCACCAATCACACTTTGCCTACCAATGGTTTCGCCAAAAATTACAGCGGTGTTTCAGTAGAAAGTTTTATGAAAAAAATCACTTTTCAGGAAATAAGTAAAGCAGGATTAGAGCGTATTGGCCCTGCTATCGAAATGATGGCCGAAGCTGAGCAACTCATGGCACATAAAAACGCAGTATCAATCAGACTGAATCAATTGAAGTCATTAAAATCTTTGGAGGAAAATAGTTCCAATAAAACACTAAAAACTGACCAATCCATGCTCGATCGCCTCAGTGAAAGCTTAGGAGGATTAAAATCGTAAATAATGTTTGATATAGAAAATTTAGTTCGACCCAATATTCTTGCATTAAAACCCTATGCAAGCGCACGTGATGAATTTAGCGGCAAAGAAGGGATATTTTTGGATGCCAATGAAAATCCATTTGGAACTTTAAATCGTTACCCTGATCCTTATCAGAAGGAACTTAAAAAACAAATCAGCCTTTTAAAAGAAATTGACGAAGGCAAGATTTTTCTGGGAAATGGAAGTGATGAAATCATCGATTTATGTTATCGGATTTTTTGTGTGCCCGGAAAAAGCAAGGTACTTAGTTTTACACCGACTTATGGCATGTACGAAGTTTCGGCGGCAATCAATGAGGTGGAAATGATCAAACTTCCCCTTAACGAAAATTTTCAAATCGACCTTAAAAATGCGATCCCGTTTTTAAATGATGCCGACTTAAAAATCATCTTTATATGCTCGCCAAACAACCCAACCGGCAATTTAATGCAGACGGAAACCATTGAGTTTATTCTCAAAAACTTCCAGGGAATTGTCATCATCGATGAAGCATATATCGATTTTGCAGATGCGGGTTCATGGATGGATAAGCTTTCGGTATATCGAAACCTCATCGTCGTACAAACCTTCAGTAAGGCTTGGGGAATGGCCGGAGTACGCGTAGGAATGGCCTTTGCCGATGAAAAAATCATGTCGTATTTAAATAAGGTAAAACCCCCTTATAACATCAGTAGCCCCAATCAAAAGCAAATACTGAAAAAACTGGGTGATAAAAAGAATACCATTTTGCAATTAAACACCCTGATTGCTGAAAGAAATCGACTAATCTTTAATCTGAAAAAAATAGCTGGAATCGAGAAAATTTACGCTAGTGATGCCAACTTTATTTTGATTCGGGTAAGGAATGCAAACAAGGTTTACCAACAACTTCTCGATCGTAAAATCATCATCCGAAACAGAAACCAGATAATTGAAAATTGCTTAAGGCTTAGTGTTGGCAAGCCATCTGAAAATAAAAAACTAATAAATGCACTTAAACATATTTTATAATGAAGAAAGTACTTTTTATCGACAGGGATGGGACTTTGGTGATTGAACCACCCATTGATTTGCAACTCGACAGTTTGGAAAAACTGGAGTTTTACCCGGGTGTATTTCAATATCTTGCGCGAATTGCCAATGAGCTGGAATATGAACTCGTAATGGTGAGCAATCAGGATGGATTGGGTACGAGTTCATTTCCCGAAAACACCTTTTGGCCTGCACAAAACAAGATTATTCAGGCATTCAAAAATGAAGGTGTTCTTTTTGCTGAAATATTAATCGACAGAACTTTTTCTGAAGATCAGTCACCAACCCGTAAACCCGGAACAGCCATGCTAACTCATTACTTAAAAGGGAATTACGACCTGGAGAATTCGTATGTGATTGGGGATCGCGCAACCGATGTTCAGCTGGCAAAAAACATGAGTTGCAAATCAATTTTTCTGAGCATGGAGGCAAATGCTGATGCAGATTTAATTACGCAAAGCTGGGAAGATATCTATCGATGGTTAAAAGAAAAACCAAGGACTGCTGCGGTGATCCGCCAGACAGCCGAAACCAAAGTAGAAATCGATCTCAATTTAGATGGAATTGGAAAAGGGTCAATGAATACGGGCCTGGCATTTTTTGATCACATGCTCGATCAATTGGCCCGTCACGGTAATTTTGATTTAAACATCAAGGTTGAAGGCGATTTGAAGGTGGACGAACACCACAGCATCGAAGATGTGGCCATCACGCTGGGCGATGCTTTTGATAAAGCCCTGGGATTAAAAAAAGGAATTGAGCGTTATGGGTTTCTGCTTCCCATGGATGATTCACTGGCCCAGGTTGCCCTCGATTTTGGAGGCCGTTCGTGGCTTGTGTGGAACGCTGACTTCAAACGTGAAAAAATCGGGGATGTCCCCACCGAAATGTTTGAACATTTTTTTCGGTCGTTTTGCCATAATGCGAAATGCAATCTGAACATTAAAGTGGAAGGAACAAACGAACACCATAAAATCGAATCCATCTTTAAAGCATTCGCCAAAACCTTAAAAATGGCTTGTTCAAGAACCAATCATTTCGAAATCCCAAGCACAAAAGGAAGTTTATGATCGCGATAATAAAATACAATGCCGGAAATATCCGTTCGGTGCAAAATGCGCTCGATCGGCTTGGTTACAAGAGCAAGGTAACGGACGACATTAAAGAAATTCAAGCAGCCGACAAGGTGATTTTTCCGGGTGTTGGCGAAGCCGGATCAGCCATGAAATACCTGAAGGAACACAAACTGGATATTTGCATTAAATCGCTCAAACAACCTGTATTGGCCATTTGCTTGGGCCTGCAGTTGATGTGTAAATATTCGGAAGAAGGCAACACCGAATGTTTGGGAATATTTGATGCCGATGTAAAAGCATTCCCTCCTGACGACATTGTTCCACACATGGGCTGGAATAATTTCACCAGGATAAAAGGCGAGATCTTCAACAGGATCGAACTGGAGAATGATGTTTATTTTGTACATACTTATTATGCCACTCTATCCGAAAATACGATTGCCGAAAGCAACTATATAGTTCCTTTTAGTGCCGCCATGAAAAGCGGAAATTTTTATGCAACCCAATTTCATCCTGAAAAATCGGCAGAAGTTGGCGAACAAATCCTTAAAAACTTTTTACAGCTATGAGAATTATACCGGCTATTGACATTATTAACGGGAAATGTGTCCGTCTCACCAAAGGTGACTACGATACTCAAAAAATTTATGGAGAAGATCCGCTCGAAATGGCAAAAATGTTTGAAGGGTTCGGGTTCAGGTATCTTCACCTGGTTGATCTGGATGGGGCCAAATCGAAACAAATTGTAAACCACAAAGTTTTGGAATCCATCGCTAAAAACACCAAATTAAAAGTAGATTTTGGCGGTGGGATTAAATCAATTTCAGATGTTGAACTGGCCTTTAGTTGCGGTGCGAAGCAAATTACGGCGGGGAGTATGGCCGTTCAGCAGCCGGAATTATTTCTCGGCATCCTGCAAAAATTTGGTTCCAAGAAAATTATTTTAGGAACGGATGTTTTAAACCGGAAAATTGCAACCAACGGATGGAGAAAGTATGCTGTAGATATTGAAATGATCGAATTCATTTGCTCATACGAACAAAAAGGCATCGAATACCTTATTTGTACCGACATTTCAAAAGATGGGATGTTGCAGGGGCCGGCCACTGATCTTTATGCGGAAACACTTAATCAAACCAATTTGAAATTGATTGCAAGCGGCGGATGCTCGAGCATTGAAGAAATTAAGGAGCTAAAAAAAATTGGCTGCGAAGGGGTAATTATCGGTAAGGCCATTTATGAAAACAAAATTAATTTGAAAGAACTCGCTGAACTATGTTAAAAAAACGCATCATTGCCTGCCTGGATATACGCGATGGCAGAACGGTTAAAGGAATAAACTTTGTGGATATCGTTGATGCCGGCGATCCGGTTGAACTTGCTAAGGCTTATGTAAAACAAGGGGTTGACGAATTGGTTTTTTTAGACATCACAGCTACCATTGAAAAAAGGAAAACCCTGATAAAATTGGTCGAAAGAATTGCTGCTGAAATCAACGTTCCGTTTACGGTTGGAGGAGGCATCAATGCTATTGAAGATGTGTCGGCCCTTATCAAAGCCGGTGCCGACAAGGTGAGCATAAACTCATCAGCCGTGAGGCGACCTGAATTAATTACAGAAATAGCCGGTCAATTCGGCAACCAATGTGTGGTGGTTGCCATCGACAGCAAACGCCACAAAACGGATGATGTGGTTTATGTAGATGGTGGTCGCACCCCCACCAATTATTCAACCATTTGGTGGGCTAAAGAAGCCGAAAAAAGAGGGGCCGGAGAAATCCTGCTCACCTCCATGAATCATGACGGCTGCAAAGAAGGGTTCGCGATTGACCTTACCAATCGGATTTGTGAAGCGGTAAATATTCCGGTCATTGCATCGGGAGGAGCAGGGAAGATGGAGCATTTTAAAGAAGTGTTTGAACAAACCAAAGCCAGTGCAGGATTAGCTGCAGGGATCTTTCATTTTGGAGAGATTCCGATACCGAATCTTAAGGATTATTTAAGAAAAATGAATGTGGACGTTAGATGTTAGATAGTAGACATTAGACGTTAGATTGTAGATAAAAATTATGAGTTATGAGTTATGAGTTATGAGTTATGAGTTATGAATAATAAAGTTAAGGGCTAAAAGCTAAAACAGATGGGTAAATACAGTTCTCAAATATCTTGTGTCTTGATCTTAAATACTTAAAAAAATGATTTCCAAATTCAATAAAAGATGAATCAGTTGTTAGTATAAAGTGGTTAATAAAAAAAATATGATGAAATGCCACTAAATACTAACTACTGACTACTAACAACTGACTACTAAATTTAAAATAATGAAAAACAACATAAACATCAATTTCAAAAAAAACAACGGATTGGTTCCAGCCATTATTCAGGATGTGACAACGTTGCAGGTACTGATGCTTGGTTATATGAACGAGGAAGCCTTACAAAAAACAATGAACGACGGTAAGGTTTGTTTTTATAGTCGTAGTAAGCAGCGCTTATGGGTAAAAGGCGAAAGTTCAGGTAATTTTTTATGGGTTAAAAGCCTTCAACACGATTGCGACAACGATACCATTTTAATAAAGGCCAGGTCTGAAGGGCCGACTTGCCACACTGGAAATACTTCCTGCTTTTTTCAGGAAGAATATCCACAATTTATTTATAGGCTCGAACAAATCATTCAACAACGCATCGACGACAATGCCGATGATTCGTACACCAATCGCTTGTTTAAAAAAGGGATCAACAAGGTCGCACAAAAGGTGGGTGAAGAAGCGGTTGAATTGATCATCGAAGCAAAGGACCATGACGATCATCTCTTTAAAAATGAAGCTGCCGACTTACTTTATCACTTTTTAATCTTGCTTAAAGCGAAAGGCCTAAAATTATTGGATATTGAGGCGGTTTTAAAAGAACGGCACAACTCGAGATGATGAAAGTTAATTGAATCATGTTTAATCCATAGTTTGCAGGGATTCTTATTTATTATCCCACAGACATCATCTGATATCTTGAACTGGTTGCTGGTTGCCCTGCCTACGGCAGGCATGTGGTTACTTGATACCTGATACTTGAAACTTAAAACTTGAGACTTGATAATTGAACCCTAATCAAAGATCTTATATCTTGATAATGTGAAATTTACCAAATATCTGACAATAATCCCGAGCACATAATAGCGTATTTATTGCAATTTGGCTTTTGGGCTTTGGTAAGTTCAATGCTTTTTATTTACTTTACTATGTGGTATGTTCTTAGTGGAAAAACCTTATGGTTTAATTTCATTTTATACTAATAAAATTTTTATTCTTTCAATAAATGCGTTTGAAACTTATTTTTTTATTATCATTTCTCACAGGATATTCACCAATTGTAGAAGCAAATTTTGCTGATTCGGTTTTCAGAATTTCTGTAAACAGTAAAATGCTGTCGGCACCCGAAGTCCTTAGTTTATATATTCAGCATAAATCATTAAGCAGTCATGAGCAATATGCCGGTGACTGGTTGAAAAGTGTTTGCCATGAAAACGGACTTCATATCTATGAATATGGTAACGAAGATGCCAATTACAACTTTGCCGCCTCCCTGTTGCCATTAGAAAACAATCTACCTAACATCATTCTGTTAAATCATATAGATGTTGTGGATGAGGGTGACTCAAGTTCGTGGATCCACCCCCCTTTTTCCGGATATATTTCTGAATCAGAAGTCTGGGGACGAGGCGCATTTGATAACAAGGGAGCTGCAATCATGCAATTATTCAGCTTATTGGAATACAAATCCAAATATGACACAATAGCGTCTAAATACAATGTCACCTTCTTAGCCGTTTCATGCGAAGAAACCATGTGTGAAGGAGGAGTAGAATATGTTCTAAATAAATATCTACACGACTTAAACCCTGCAGTTGTCATCGGCGAAGGAGCGACAGAATTAAGTGACCTCATCGAAGCAGAGACAGATGATCCGATATTTGGAATTTCGATAGTGCAAAAACGACCATTATGGTTACATTTAGAACTGAGTATACCCACTTTAGGACATGGATCGGTGACTCCTTTGGAATACGCTTGTAAAGAAATGACCATTGCATTGTCGAATTTAGCCAAGAAAAAGACCCGCTTCATTTATACAAAAGAAAACATAAAAATCTTAAAAACGATAGGTAACGAAAAGTCAGGTATTTCGAAGTTCGTGTTGAAACATCCGCGATGCTTCAAGTTTATCTTATCAAAAAAGCTTCGAAATAAACCGGAAATATTTTCACTATTCACTAATACGATAACAATTACTTCCATTAACAGCAATTTTAGGGCAATCAATCAAATACCCAATAAGGTTTCGGTCACCCTGGATTGTCGATTGCTTCCTGAATACCCACAGAAAAAAACGATCAAATTCATTCAAAAGGTACTCAAGAATGACGAGATTAGCATCGATATTGTGGCAACTAAGGGTCCTACAATGGCCTCCAGCATTGAAAACCTGTTTTATAGCCATCTTGAATCTGCAATTTTTGAATCCTATGAAAACGTGACCGTGATACCGATCATGCTACCCAACTATAATGATGTAGGCCCATTTCGATCAAAGGGTATTCAGGGATTTTCAATTATTCCAATCGAGTTGGATATTGAATATTTAAAGTCTATTCACTCAGAAAATGAGAGAATTCCTATAGAAGCGCTATTTATGGGGGCTAAAGTTTATTTAAAGTTTCTCGAAATATCAATAAATAAATAATCATGAGAGGGAAACAATGGTTGACTAAAATGTTTGCCGGAATCATCGTAAGAAAGACAAATAAGTGGGTTTCGAACGGAATTGAATATCAGAAAAAGACCTTAAATTATTTGATCAGTCAAGGTAAAGAAACAAAGTTTGGCAAGGACCATCATTTCGCCCAGATACACGACTATGAATCATTTAAAAAACATGTTCCTATTCGCAGTTATGAAGATATAAGGGAATATATTGAACGTATCAAGAGTGGCGAAAAAGATGTTCTGTGGCCGGGCAAACCCATTTATTTTTGCAAAAGTTCGGGAACCACCTCCGGCGTCAAATACCTTCCCATTAGTAAAGAATCATTGCCCAATCATATTAACAGCGCCAGAAATGCCTTGTTAAACTATATTCATGAGAACAATCATCCCGAACTTGTGAACGGCAAAATGATATTTCTTCAGGGAAGCCCGGAATTATCATCAACGAACGGTATCTCAACCGGTCGATTATCCGGAATTGTAGCGCATCACGTTCCAAGATATTTGCAAAGCAACCGTCTTCCTTCATTTAAAACCAATTGTATAGAGAATTGGGAGGAAAAAGTGGATGCAGTGGTAGAAGAAACCATAAATGAGAATATGACCTTAATCGGAGGGATTCCTCCATGGCTTCAAATGTATTTCACGAAAGTTTTAGAACGATCCGGTAAGAAAAACATCAAAGAAGTATTTCCGGCACTTCAATTGATCGTCGTAGGCGGTGTCAATTTCAATCCATATAAAAAGACATTTGAAAAACTCATTGGTCCAAATGTTGACTTTCTTGAAGTGTATCCCGCTTCCGAAGGTTTTTTTGCCTACCAGAACAGTCAAAAAGAAAGAGACCTGCTCTTATTGCTCAACGAAAATATTTTTTACGAGTTTATACCTGCGAATGAATCCATGTCAACATCCCCAAATAGGATTTGTTTAGAAGATGTGGAACTGAATAAAAACTATGCGCTTGTTGTAAATTCAAATGCCGGATTTTGGGGTTATTTAATTGGGGACACGATCAAATTCACCTCGTTAAACCCATATAAAATAGTGGTTACCGGAAGAATTAGCCATTTCATTTCTGCTTTTGGAGAACATGTAATAACCGAAGAAGTTGAAAGCGCAATTGAAGAGATCACCCAAATAGAAAATATCCAAATCGTTGAGTTTACCACTGCTCCACAGGTAAACCCGGAAAACAACGAACTCCCTTACCACGAGTGGTTTATAGAGTTTAAAGAAGTACCAAACGACCTCCATTCATTAGGAAAGAAACTAGATCTGTTATTACGAAAGAAGAATATTTATTACGACGACTTGATCGTAGGAAATGTCTTACAGCCTTTAAAAATCACCCCTGTTAGGTCGAATGGATTTAAAAAATATATGGAACTCACCGATAAAATTGGTGGTCAAAATAAAGTTGTTCATCTATGTAATGACCGATCTATAGCTGATCAATTAGTCAAGCTAAAAGTAACCTTTACAACTGCTTAGTTGCATTCCTTTTCAGGCAAGCTTAGACGAAGAAATCGGTAACTTTTCATACCGCCAACATTGGTGGTATGGCGAGAATAGCAAAACTAATAGGAATTTAAACGAATTGATAATTATGAATAGTATGCAAAATAAGAAAGTATTAGTGTTTCTAGCAAAAGGATTTGAAACTATGGAATTTAGTGTTTTTATAGATGTTCTTGGTTGGGCTAGAAATGATTATGGACATAATTTGTTCGTTGATACATGTGGTTTTACTGATAAAGTTATAAGCACTTTTAATGTACCTGTAATAGTAGATAAAACCATTGGAGAAATAAACGTTGACGAATATGACGCCTTAGCAATACCTGGTGGATTTGGGGAATTTGGTTTTTATGAAGAAGCATATGAGGAAAGGTTTTTAAAATTAATTAAGGAATTTAATGCAAAAGGCAAAATCATTGCGACAGTTTGTTCCGGGGCATTCCCCTTAGGAAAAAGTGGAGTTCTTAAGAATCGGAAAGCAACTACATATCACTTAAAAAATGGCTATTATCAAAAACAACTGAAAGAATTTGGAGTGAATGTTGTGAATGAGCCAATTGTAGTTGATGATAATATTATTACGTCCTATTGTCCTGAGACAGCTCCAAATGTTGCATTTGAATTATTAAAAATGCTAACTTCAGAAGAAGAAATGACAGTAATAAAAAAGGCTATGGGATTTTAAGAAAAATGCTAACAAAATTATTGGAAGATTAAGTTATAGAAACACCCAACAGCCAACAATGTACAAAAATAATAGCTGGTTCTGCAGTAATTTCAGGGGTTGCGGCCCGCTTCAACTTTCAAGTAATTTGACAGGAAAGTGCCACTCAGTCGGCTATTATTCTTATATTCAAAGTTGTGTTTAATGCTTTAACGACAAATAGGATAATAATAAATATTAAATAATTAAAAAACATTCTATATGAATAGACAAAAGAGAAAGTTATTCTTGATAAAAACTGCATATTGGCTTGGTATAATTGCAGATGCATTTTGGGCAATTGGGCTACTTTTCCCCCGGATATTTAGTATTCTGACAGGCAAGTCTGATTTTAACCCTGATTTGCAATTTAGATTAGTCATGAGCATTGGTGGGATAGTAATTGCTGGTTGGACAATTCTTTTATTATGGGCAGTAAAAAAGCCAATTGAAAGGAGATTTGTAATTCTTTTAACAGCTATCCTTGTTGTTGGGTTGTCCATTGTAGCACTTATTGGATATTTGGACGGGAATACAAGGAATATTTGGATTCTGATTAAAAATTCAGTACTTTTTATATTTATGGTTACTAGTTATTTACTTGCAAATAATATAGATAAAGCAATTAATAGGAACCCAATTACAGAGAAATAAGATATAAATATTATGGAATTAGTTATACTAAAGGTTAATGGTGAACGGAAAGCACGAAAACACAATTGAGTATCCCGCCCCATCAGTAAACGATGACAAGGAGAGGCTTTTACCTAGCGGAAGCAGGTTGATAGGAAATCGCCAGCAACCGGCAATTTTTCATACTGCCAGTCCGTTAAAGGCAAACGAAAAATTGCTCAAATGAGCAATTAACATTGGCTTCAACAAAGTGTTAAACAGGTCAGCTATGTGATATAACTGATAAACAATTAAATTAAATGACAATGAACAAAAGTTTAAAATTATCGACCTCAATGCTTCTATTGATAAAGTATGGTTTGCATTAACGGACAAAGAAATGATTAGGCAACACTTTTGGGGAACAGAAACTAATACTGACTGGAAAGAAGGAAGTTCGATTAGTTTCTCAGGAACCTGGGAAGGGTCAACATACGAAGATAAAGGAGTTATACTTAAAATTGAGAAAGAAAAGATTTTCAGATACAGTTATTGGAGTTCATATTGGGGATCAGAATACAACACTAATGATTTTAGTATAATCACTTATAAGCTTTTAGAAAAAAGACAACAAACAACTTTGGTTGTTACCCAGGAAGCGTTTAAAGATTTGCAATCACGTGACAATTCAATCGACAATTGGAAAGGAATTCTGAATAATATTAAAAACTTGCTTGAAAAATAAAATGAATATAGAAGTTGGGCCAACATTTTTTGAAACACAATTGGATTTCAGAGAATGGCTTGAGAAAAACTACGACAAGTCAACCGAATTATATGTCGGTTTTTATAAAGTTGGTAGTGGCAAGCCAAGTATGACTTGGAGCAACGCGGTCGACCAAGCAATTTGCTATGGGTGGATCGACGGTGTCCGCAAATCCATTGACAAGGATAGCTATTTAATGCGGTTTACCCCTCGAAAACCAAAAAGCATTTGGAGTGCCGTAAACATTAAAAAGGTTGAAGAACTAACAAAGCAAGGATTGATGAAACCATCAGGATTTGCTATTTTTAATTTACGGGACGAAAGCAAATCTAAAATATATGCTTACGAGAAAGAAAATGTTAAACTTTCGGAAGATTTTGAGAAAAGATTCAGCACTAATAAAAAGGCTTGGGATTTTTTTCAATCCCTCCCTCCTTCGTATCAAAAACCGGCAATTAATTGGGTAATGAGTGCAAAAGCAGAAAACACAAGTATAAAACGACTAAACGAACTTATAAATGACAGTGAAAACGGACAAAAAATAAAAAGATTAAGCTATTAGCTGATTAAAGCGCGTATGCTAATAAGCAACATCAATCAGTTGTTATTCAGAGTGTTGCGAGAGGATTAACCTTGTATCATCATTCTTGTCGGTGGACAAGTACACAGCCTGAAAACCCAACCGTTTCATATTGTCAAATGATATGCACCATTTTAGGACTACAACCGAATGTTAAGACTGATTATAAAATGTTGCAACTTGTGAAAATTAATAACTTATATTAAACTAAATATTATGTATAACCTACCATATCACAAAGAAAAAAATGAACAGGTGATCAAAGAATTTGTTGATCAGCATCCATTTGCATTTTTAACAGGATGCGACTCAGAAAACAAACCTGTTGCTACACAGGTGCCGGTTTTTATTGAAGAGAAGGATGGTAAGAAAGTGTTGAGAGGGCATATCATGAAAAATACCGATCATCATAAAGCCTTTTTGCATAATCAAAATGTTCTTGTAGTCTTTACGGGTAAGCATACCTATGTAAGTGGTACCTTGTATAGCAATCCACATACGCCTTCTACATGGAACTACATGAGTGTGCATGTTAAAGGCATGATCAGGTTTCTCGATGAAACTGCATTAGAAGAGGTCCTTCGAAAAACATCTCTTCACTTTGAAAACTATGACCAACAGTCTACCACTATTTTTGATAATCTGCCTATAGCGTTTAAACAAAAAGTAATGAAGGCAATTGTAGCTTTTGAAATCGAAGTAAAGGAAATGGACAATGTATTCAAATTAAGCCAGGACAGAGATTCTAGAAGCTATCACAATATAACAGAGAAACTTAAAGAACAAGGTGAAGACGGAAAGGTAATTGCTTCGGAGATGGAAAAAAGAACGAAGGAACTTTTTCCTGATGATTAGTCATGGGATTGCAAATTTTGAACGACCGAATTATGAATTATGGCGATATTGGCCAGTAATTCTGTATCCCGATCTCACTTCAATCATCGTGATTCCGGTTCAGTACCAAGACGAATCAGGTTTTTCTTTTCTGTTCGGGTTTTTTCCCGTGATGCAATTCAATAGTTATGTGATTGCAGCTAGACGCATATTTGTATCTTTTAGAGAAAATTTCGGCTATCCCCGAAGAATTCATTTATCAAACTTCCGAACCTGTGAACCTCTGAACTTCTGAACCTCTGAACTTCTGAACATTCAACATTCTTACAAATAAACACACAAACACTAATCTCATTTCTTTTAAACACGAATTTATTTACTAAATTTGCAATTTATAATCAATCTAAAAAAACATCATAATGAATTACGATATCATCGTTATAGGAAGCGGCCCGGGTGGTTATGTTGCTGCCATAAGAGCTTCACAATTGGGAAAAAAAGTTGCTGTTATTGAAAAAGCTGAGTTGGGCGGAATTTGCCTTAACTGGGGATGCATTCCTACAAAAGCTTTATTAAAAAGCGCCCAGGTTTTCAACTATTTAAGTCATGCTGCCGATTATGGCGTTTCGGTAAAAGGAGAAATTGCACCAGACTTTGAAAGTATGGTAACACGCAGCCGTGGCGTTGCAGATGGCATGAGTAAAGGAATTCAATTCTTATTCAAGAAAAATAAAGTCGAACACATTCAGGGATTTGGAAAACTGAAAGCTGCAAAAACAGTTGAAGTAACCGATGCTGAAGGAAATAAAAAAGATTATACTGCCGATCACATCATCCTGGCTACCGGTGCCCGATCAAGAGAACTGCCAAACCTAAAACAAGATGGCAAAAAAATCATCGGATATCGTGAAGCCATGAGCTTGCCTAAACAACCCAAATCAATGGTAGTAGTTGGTTCAGGTGCCATTGGATCAGAATTTGCCTTTTTCTATAATTCAATTGGCACTGAAGTCACTTTAGTTGAGTTTCTGCCCGAGATAGTTCCGTTGGAAGATGTTGAAGTATCAAAACAACTGGGGCGTTCTTTCAAAAAAGCAAAAATGAATGTGATGGTTGGCTCTTCTGTCGAATCGGTTGATACCAAAGGCAAACTTTGTAAAGTTACCATTAAAACAAAAAAAGGAGAAGAAATCGTTGAAGCAGAAATCGTACTTTCAGCAGTAGGTATCGAAACCAACCTTCAAGGCATCGGAATTGAAGAATTAGGGATCAAAACCGAAAAAGGCAAGATCCTGGTTGATGATTTTTATCAAACCAATGTTCCGGGCATTTATGCAATCGGTGATATCGTTCCGGGCCCTGCACTTGCGCATGTGGCTTCTCATGAAGGAATTATTTGTGTTGAAAAAATTGCTGGAAAAGAAGTTGAACCCATGGATTATGGAAATATTCCAGGATGTACTTACACCAACCCCGAGATTGCTTCTGTTGGAATGACAGAGCAAGCTGCAATTGATGCCGGTTATGAGATCAAAGTAGGAAAATTTCCGTTCACTGCATCAGGAAAGGCCAGTGCAGGAGGGTCAAAAGATGGTTTTGTGAAAGTAATTTTTGATGCTAAATATGGCGAATGGTTAGGATGTCATATGATTGGCGATAATGTAACTGAAATGATTGCCGAAGCTGTGGTTGCACGTAAACTTGAAACAACCGGCAAGGAAATTATCAATGCTGTTCACCCCCATCCTACCATGTCGGAAGCGGTAATGGAAGCCGTGGCTGCTGCTTATGGTGAAGTGATCCATATTTAAAAGTAGAATTGGGAATGTTTAATAGTCCAATATCCATTAAAACTAGTCACATCGAGCGCAGTCGAGATGTCTCAGTCTTAATTGAACCAAGATTTCGACAAGCTCAATCTGACCAGTTATCAAGTATAAGACTAAAAACGTCATTGAGATACCTCAATCACATTAAAACTAGTCACATCGAGCACAGTCGAGATGTCTCAGTCTTAATTGAACCAAGATTTAGACAGGTTCAATCTGACCAGTTATTGAGCATAATAAATAGGGACACCATCCCAGAATTTTTGGACATTGAGCGAAGTCGATATGTCCTCTGTTAAATGAACCAAATCAAAATGCAAATAACTAAAACAAAAATCCCTGGATTATTGATTGTAAAACCCCAGGTTTTTGCCGACTCCCGGGGATATTTTTTTGAATCTTATAACAAGCCTAAGTTTTTGGAGGCTGGTATTCCTGTTGATTTTGTTCAGGACAATGAATCGAAATCACAGAAAGGTGTTCTCAGGGGAATGCATTTTCAGCATCCTCCGTTTACACAAGGGAAACTCGTTCGGGTAATTAAAGGTTCTGTTTTGGATGTAGCAGTTGATCTTCGTATTGGATCACCCACATATGGGCAATGGGATTCGGTAGTACTTTCTGAAGAAAACAAACTCATGTATTGGGTTCCTGAAGGAATGGCTCACGGTTTCCTTACCCTGGAAGATGACACCATCTTTTTTTATAAATGCACCAATTTATACAATAAAGAATCAGAAGGGAGCATCCGTTGGAATGACCCCGATTTAAACATTGAATGGGGCATCGAAAATCCCATTTTATCTGAGAAAGATAGTGTGGTTCCTTTTTTAAAGGATCTAAAAAATAGATTTACTTACCGCTAATTTTTTGTAAATTTACATCGGAATACGATTCTTATAAACTAAAAATCAGTGAAATGAAGAACCCTATTTTTTTACTGCTGTTAGTTATATTACTAACTTCATGTTCTACCGTTCTTTTTACCGGCAGAAAACAACTACAATTGCTCCCTGCTTCCGAAATGAATGCCATGGCACTTGAAAGCTATGGTACTTTTTTGAAAGAAAATAAATTATCGACGAATGCAAAAGATGTGGCCCTCCTGAATAAAGTTGGGAATAAAATTAAAATTGCTGTTGAAAAATATTTAATGCAACAAGGCCAACAAAAAATAATCGAAGGCTATAACTGGGAATTCAATTTAATTGAAAGTCCGACTGTAAATGCCTGGGCAATGCCCGGCGGGAAAATTGTTTTTTATACAGGCATCATGGATGTATGTAAGGATGAAACCGGAATTGCTGTCGTAATGAGTCATGAAATTGCACATATCATTGCAAGCCACGGAAACGAACGCATGAGCCAGGGATTACTCACGCAACTTGGTGGACTGGGACTAAGCATTGCTCTCAAAGAAAAACCTCAGGAAACCCAAAACCTTTTTCTTGGTGCATACGGAGTTACCACTCAATTAGCAGTAACACTTCCATATAGTAGAACACATGAATATGAAGCTGATAAAATCGGGCTTATTTTCATGGCCATGGCAGGTTATAACCCGGAGGCAGGCATCGATTTTTGGGTTCGTATGGACGCACAAAGTAAAGGACAGGCTTCACCTGAATTTCTTTCAACACATCCAACTCACAAAAACCGCATTCAGGCAATGAAAGATTTTTTACCTGAAGCCAAAACCTACGCTAAAAAATAGAGAGATAGAAACAAATTGTGGAGACGAATAAAATGTTTACTAAAAAAATTCAGATTATTGCAATTGTTGCCCTTAGTGTGTCACTCAGTTCACTTTTAAATTATTTCTTGTTTTATTCAAAACCTCAACAAAGTTCGATGGTATCTGATCAATCGAAAAGTATTGATAATGCCATTAAAATTAAAGCAGTTGATATTCCGGAATCCATAGATTTTGCCGGTGAGAAAGTCCCCCTTGAAATTTATTATGTGAAAGAACATTTGGAATGGGAATTAACGGTAAACACTTATTGGCATTCAGCCACCTTATTGAATTTGAAGCGTACAAAAAGATGGTTCCCTGTTATCGAACCTATTCTCAAAAAAAACAATATTCCGGATGATTTCAAATATTTATCCCTGATCGAAAGTGGTTTTCAAAATGTAACATCACCGGCAGGAGCAGTTGGGTTTTGGCAATTTTTAAAAGGCACCGCCAAAGATTATGGGTTGGAAGTGAATGATGAAGTTGATGAACGTTATCATGTTGAAAAATCAACAGAAGCAGCGTGCCAATATCTTCACAATGCATTTGAAAAATATCAAAACTGGACAATGGTAGCTGCGGCTTACAATGCCGGAAATCGTGGTATTGACAGGCAAGTTGAACGCCAGGGAGAAAATAACTATTACAGTTTGTTGCTTAACGAAGAAACAGAACGATATGTATTCAGGATATTGGCACTAAAAATCATTAATAACAATCCTGCTCAATATCATTTTAACTTATCGGAAGATGAATATTACCAGCCCATCCCTTATAAAATTGAGGTAGTAAAAGGGAATATAAACAGCTGGGCCGATTTTGCCAAAGAACGTCAGCTCAGTTATCGTTTGATTAAAGAATTTAATCCATGGTTGCGTCAACCGGATTTAAAGAATCGACAAAAAAAGGCATATCAAATAAAGATACCCAACTTGCAAAACGCAAACAAAGCAAAAAATTGAAAGATCAGGGAATGGAGCAGGATCTGTTGAAAGAAACAAAAATTACAGGTGAAACACATTTGGAGATTCAGGGTGCACGAGTACACAACCTGCGCAATATCGATGTTTCTATTCCGAGAGATAAACTGGTTGTAATTACGGGATTAAGCGGAAGCGGTAAATCATCGCTTGCATTCGATACGATTTATGCCGAAGGCCAACGAAGGTATATGGAAACCTTTTCGGCTTATGCCCGCCAATTTATTGGCAACCTTGAACGTCCGGATGTTGACAGGATCAGTGGTTTAAGCCCGGTCATTTCAATCGAACAAAAAACAATTAATCGCAATCCAAGATCAACTGTTGGTACGATAACCGAAATTTACGATTTTCTGCGATTATTGTATGCCAGAGTAGCTGATGCGTATTCCTTTAATACAGGCGAAAAAATGATCCGGTATACGGAGCAACAAATCACCCATTTAATTGTTGATGAATATGCTCAGGAAAAAATAATCATTCTTGCTCCCATCGTAAAAGGTCGTAAAGGGCATTATCGCGAACTTTTTGAGCAAATCCGTAAACAAGGATTTTTAAAGGTTAGAATTGATGGAGAGATCAAGGAACTGAGCTTTGGAATGCAGCTCGATCGTTATAAAGTTCATGATATTGAAATTGTAATCGACACCATTTTAATTAAAAATGAATACGAAAAACGCATTCACCAATCTTTACAAACCGCATTGCGCCACGGAAAAGGTATTTTGATGATCCAACCCATCGGGTCAAATAAAGTGCGCCATTTCAGCAAACATTTGATGTGTCCGGCGACCGGTATTGCCTATAACGATCCCGAGCCCAATTCGTTCTCGTTTAATTCACCTTATGGTGCCTGCCCTCATTGTAACGGACTTGGTCAGGTTTCGGAAGTTGATCTGGACAAGATTATTCCCGATCAGGAATTGAGCATCAAAAAAGGTGGGCTGACTCCATTGGGAGAGTACAAAAGCAGTTGGATTTTCAATCAGTTGGAAGCAATCGGAATTAAATATAATTTTACGCTGAACACGCCCATTAAAGATATTCCTGAAGAAGCGATCTCTACTATTCTTTATGGTTCAAATGAATCGTTCCAGGTTAAGAAAGAATACCTTGGAATTACTTCAACCTATACCTTAAATTTTGAAGGAGTAATCAATTTCATTACAAACCAGTATAACGAGAATAATTCGACCGGAATTAAACGATGGGCCGATAATTTTATGAATAAAATCGACTGTCCGGTATGTGAAGGCAAGCGATTAAAAAAGGAATCCCTGTTTTTCAAAATTGATAAAAAAAACATCTCCGAGCTGGCGAATATGGATATCATTCATCTGGATCAATGGTTTGAAAAGATAGAAGAAAAATTAAATGAAAAACAACAAACCATCGCCCATGAAATCATCAGGGAAATCAGAACCCGTATTCAGTTTTTATTGGATGTTGGGGTTGATTATCTTACCCTCAACCGTTCATCAAAAAGTTTATCGGGAGGCGAGGCCCAACGGATTCGTTTGGCAACTCAAATCGGGTCGCAACTGGTTGGCGTATTATATATTTTGGATGAACCCAGCATTGGATTGCACCATCGCGATAATTTGAGACTGATAAAGGCGCTACAGGATTTAAGGGATGTTGGGAATTCAGTTATTGTGGTTGAACACGATAAAGAAACCATACTGGCAGCTGATTATGTTATCGATATCGGGCCCGGGGCTGGAAGGCTTGGTGGCAAGGTAGTTGCGCAGGGAGAGCCCAAAGATTTAGCCAATTGCCATACCCTCACTTGTGATTATATCAGCGGGCGAAAAGAAATTAAAGTTCCCGAGGTCAGACGAAATGGCCAAAGGGAATTTATTGAATTGACAGGTGCAAGCGGCAACAACCTTAAATCGGTTGATTTAAAATTACCTTTGGCCCGTTTTGTTTGTATAACCGGGGTATCGGGTAGTGGAAAATCAACCTTGATAAATGAAACCTTATATCCAATACTCAGTCAGCATTTTTTCCGGTCCACAAAAAAACCTCTCACCTACAAATCGATAAAAGGATTAGAATTAATCGACAAGGTGATTGAAATTGACCAATCCCCTATAGGTCGCACACCTCGTTCAAATCCGGCCACTTATACGAAGGTTTTTGATGAAATCAGGAAATTATATGTTCAGATACCCGAAGCTAAGATAAGAGGATATGAACCAGGCAGATTTTCATTTAATGTCAAAGGCGGCAGATGCGAAGTTTGTAAAGGTGCAGGCGTAAAAATAATTGAAATGAATTTCCTGCCGGATGTTCACGTTCATTGTGATGAATGCAATGGAAATAGATACAATCGGGAAACGCTTGAGGTAAGATATAAAGGCAAATCAATCAATGACGTTTTGAACATGACCATCAATCAAGCCGTCGATTTTTTTGAAAGCCATCCTTCGATCATTCAGAAAATCAAAACATTAAAAGAGGTAGGGTTGGGCTATATTACCCTTGGCCAGCAATCAACCACTCTTTCCGGAGGAGAAGCTCAACGCGTAAAACTTGCTTCGGAGCTATCAAAGCGTGATACCGGAAAAACAATGTATATTCTTGATGAACCTACCACAGGTCTGCATTTTGAAGATGTTAAAGTATTGCTGGAAGTATTAAACAAACTTGTCGACCGCGGGAATTCCGTCCTTGTAATTGAACACAACATGGAAGTTATTAAAGTAGCAGATTATGTGATAGATTTAGGACCCGAGGGAGGAGAGCGCGGTGGTTACATCATTGCCGAAGGTACCCCTGAAAAAATTGCAAAAAACAAAAACAGTTATACCGGGCAATTTTTAAAGCAAGAATTAAAAAACAAGAATTTTTTTTCGCTATTGCATTAAAATCTCGATATTTAGGTAATATGCCTATTCCATGATGTTATTTTTTGATTAAACTTGCATTGCACAAGTGAACTATGAAAATTTCAAGAAATAAATATCTTATCTTGGCAATCATCTTGCTAAGTATTAATTGGTACGTGGCACTAGCCAACGAAACTCAAAGTCAGATCGATAGCCTCAAAATTGAAATTTTAAAAACCTCGAATGATTCAACCCTGTTGCGTCGATTTCAGAATATCTCGCTTATGTATAGAGGAATAAACACCGATTCTTCTCTTCATTATTCTGATAAATACCTTGAACTTGCACAGAAAACTAAATTTGCAAAAGGAGTCGCAGCTGGTTATTTTAATAAAGCAGTCGTATATTATCAATCCGAAGACTATGAGAGTTCCCTAAAAAACTATTTATCAGCCCTCGAAATATATTCAGAGGAAAAGGATTCCATTAATATCAGTGGTGTTTATACAAACTTAGGTATCCTTCACTCGCTGGGGTTTGATAAACAGACTGCGATCGACTATTACATCAAAGCACTGGAGATAAGCAATCAGATAAATGATTCTGCTGGTATTGCAAATAATTCAAATAATATTGGCCTGATCTATCGGGACTTAAAGAACTATGACAAGGCCGTTGAATATTTGAACAGGACCCTCGAAATCGACCTGCTCTCTGGAATACAAGAATACATCGCTCAAACCTATAGTAATATTGCGAGGTCATATCTCCCTGCAAAGGAATTTGACAAAACATTTAAAAACCTGTCGGAAGCGTTAAACCGGATTGATTTTGTAAAAGACCCTGACGTAAAAATAGAAATCTTATCCTGTGCCGGAGAATATTATCTCGAAACCAATAAATCAGATTCAGCCTTAAAATATATCAAGGAAGCCATAGCAGTAGCCAAACAGTACGATAGGAAAAGAACGCTTGCCTACACTTACTTTTTGATCGGAAGGTACCTTATTTTGAAAGGGAACTATCCCGTAGCCATTTCACATATAAAATCGGCTATTAGACTCACGGATTCATTAAAGGTCAAAGAGTATACAAATGAGTACTATGAATATATTTCAAATGCATACGTTGAATTAGGCGATTTTAAAAATGCACATGTTAACTTAAAAAAATCATACGCGATTAAAGATTCAATTCATATAGATGCATTGAGCGAAAGCCTGAGCAATTTTGAAAAAGAAAAAGAATTTGTAAGAATTCAAAGTGAATTTCAATTTGACCAGCAAAAAAACCAAAGTGAATTTGAAAAAGAAGCTTTAAAACTAAAATTAGTTTCCCAGTTTTCTGTATTGATCATCCTTTTTCTCATCATTATTGTAATTGCTACCATTAATAATTATCGTAATAAATCAAAAACAAATAAATATCTTAAAAATCAAAATGAAATTATTGAGCAACAATCGGAAGAACTAAAGATATCCATCAATAAATTGGAAGAAAATGAAAAAGAGCTCGAAGCGCTAAATGCAACAAAGGATAAATTCTTTTCTATTATTGCCCATGATCTTAGGAATCCATTTAATGTATTAATTGGATATGCCGAACTTTTGATCAGTGAACCCGGTATTAAAGAAGATGCTGAAAAGTATGATAAAATCATTAAATCCATTTATAACACCTCAGAGTTCAGTTACGAGTTGCTCGAAAACCTACTAACATGGGCACGTTCCCAATCAGGAAGTTTAACGGTGAATCCTCAAAACTTAATTCTATCTGAAATCATAAATTCCAAGGCTGAATATTTCGATGAAATGGCCGAGCCAAAAAATATGGAAATAAAATATGCCATTGAGGAAGGGATTACTACATATGCAGATAAAGATATGCTAATAACGATCATTCGAAATTTGATCAATAATGCTATAAAGTTCACCATGCCTAATGGAAAAATCGAGGTTTCCGCAAAAAGAAAGGATGATTATCTTGTTGTAAGTGTGAGCGATAATGGAATTGGAATAAACAGTGAAAATCAAAAGAAACTATTCAAAATCGATTCTGATTTTAAAATCAAGGGCACAGCCAATGAAACGGGTACGGGTCTCGGATTAATTTTATGCAATGAATTCATCAAGCTTAACGGAGGAGAAATTTTTGTTGAAAGTGAGGAAGGAAAAGGAAGTATCTTTACTTTTACACTTCCAATAGCAAAAACAGATGAATAAAAAAGATGAAGTTAAAATCCGTAAGGCGCTAAAATCAAAAAGCTGGAACGAAATAAAAACCTACGATTCCTGGCAAATTTTCAAAGTAATGTCCGAATTTGTGGGTGGTTTTGAAAAGATGGCCCGCATCGGTCCTTGCGTATCGGTGTTTGGTTCGGCCCGTACAAAAGATGATCATCCTTACTATCAAATTGCTGTTGAAGTTGCCGAATTGTTGATAAAAAGAGGATTCGGTGTAATTACCGGAGGGGGCCACGGTATTATGGAAGCCGCTAATAAGGGAGCACACACTGCAGGTGGTAAATCAGTCGGACTCAATATCCGTTTGCCTTTTGAACAAACCCCAAACCTTTACATCGATCACGACAAGCTCCTTGAATTTGATCATTTTTTCGTTCGAAAAGTGATTTTCATGAAATATTCGCAGGGTTATATTGTTTTACCAGGCGGGTTTGGGACCTTGGATGAGATGTTTGAAGCCATCACCCTTATTCAAACCCAAAAATTAGTAAATTTTCCAATCATTCTCATTTCAAAAGATTATTGGGGTGGATTAATTGATTGGATAAAAGATAAACTTATTAGTGAAGGCAATATCAAGGAACAAGATATGGATATCTTCCAGCTTGTTGATTCTGCCGAGGAGGCGGTTAATTGCATTGATAAGTTTTATCTAAAATATGCACTACATCCAAACTTCTAGAAACTGAACTTTTTTAAATGCAAACAAACATACCAATTGAAATATTACCAATTGAAGATGATGGGTTTCATCTGTTGATCAGAGTAAAAATTAATGGCAAAAAAGCCAATCTCATTATCGATACAGGCGCATCGCGAACAGTTTTTGACGAAACCCTGATAAAAAACTATCTGCCGGATGAATATGATGATTTTGAAACTAATGAGAAATTATCAACCGGATTGGGGACCAATACCATGAAAAGTTTAGCATTTAGCTTAAAATCATTAAAAATTGGCGACTTAAATATCAAAAATTACATGGCTGTAATCCTTGATCTTACTAACATCAATGACTCATACTCAAAACTTAAACTTCCCAAAATACATGGAGTTATTGGGGGAGATTTATTGAGTAAATACAACGCAGTAATTTATTATAAGGCTAAAAAACTGAAATTAACTTATAATAAACCTACTGCTGATTAATGCTTATCTTTGAATACATTTAAAATTTATCATGGCCAGAATACTCATCATCGACGACGAACGCAGCATCAGAAACACTTTACGGGATATACTGGAAAGCGAAAAATACCTCATTGATGAGGCTGAAGACGGTGTAATTGGATTTGAAAAAATAAGTCAAAATGAATATGATGTTATTCTTTGTGACATCAAAATGCCTCGCATGGATGGCATGGAAGTTTTAACCAAAACACTCGAATTAACGGATACTCCTATCATAATGATCTCCGGTCACGGCACCATTGATACCGCTGTTGAAGCCATTAAAAAAGGCGCATACGACTATATTTCAAAACCTCCTGATTTGAATCGGTTACTGGTAACCATTCGCAATGCCATGGACAAATCCAAGCTCATTACCGAAACAAAAGTACTGAAGAAGCAAGTTGGGAAGAAATGGGATATGATCGGAGAATCTGAGGCGCTCTTGCAGGTTAAGGAGATGATTGAAAAGGTGGCACCCACGAATGCCCGTGTTTTAATTACCGGTGAAAATGGGACAGGAAAAGAATTGGTGGCACGCGCACTTCACGAACAAAGCAAAAGAGCAAAATCACCTTTTGTAGAAGTAAATTGCGCGGCTATCCCTAGTGAACTAATTGAAAGTAACCTATTCGGTCACGAAAAAGGATCTTTCACGTCGGCCATCAAACAACGAAAGGGAAATTTTGAATTGGCTCACGGAGGCACCCTATTTTTAGATGAAATTGGCGATATGAGTCTCTCTGCCCAGGCAAAAGTATTAAGGGCTTTGCAGGAGAATAAAATTATGCGGGTTGGTGGAGAAAAAGACATAACAGTTGATGTGCGGGTTATTGCTGCAACAAATAAGGATTTAAACGAAGAAATTGAAAATAAAAGATTTCGTGAAGATCTTTATCACCGCATAAGTGTTATTTTAATTCAGGTTCCGCCATTAAGAGAACGTACTGAAGACATCCCAATATTGGCAAATCATTTTCTTGAAGACATCAGCTCGCAGGCAGGAAAAGCAATCATGCAGATTAGTGATGAAGCCATTGCCGAACTCCAAAAGATTGAATGGACCGGTAATATTCGTGAATTTAGAAATGTTTTAGAACGATTGGCTATTTTATGCGATAAGGTAATCACTCCTGAAGATGTTATCCGTTTTGCCCATCCATTAACCCATAAAAGATAGATTCCGGAACAAAAAAAACCGGAGAAAAAATCTCCGGTTTTTTTGCAAATTAAAATACCCATAAAACACTTTGATAGGTAGGTTGCTGGCCTTGACCAAATGCAACCCCAACATCCCGATAAGCTTTAATTCTCATTGCTTCAAGTTTCACATTATCGCCCCAAACCCTTTCCATAAATTTCCAATCACGCTTTTCGTCTTCTCTCATTTTCTTTTCAATTTTCGAGATGAGCGTACCCGATTTTTTGAAACAATCAGAATCAGGATCGATCAATGAAAGTACAGCAGTTGCATCAACAGCACCGGTAGTATTTGGATTCGCGGCAAATAACCCTGAAGCAATGTTTACATAAGCTTCACAGTCGTGGTTGATATAATCCTGATAGATGGGGCCTATTTCATCCATACACTTCATAAAACAATCCTTGCAAACATCCGGAACAGAGGATAATAAAGCAAGTGATTGTCCGAATTGATTTTGAGAAGCCAATGATTTCGCTCTGGAAATAATAAAATCACATTTTGAATTATAATACTCGATGATTTTACGTTTACCATCCTGCATAAAATTTTTAATCTCTGTATTATTCAAATTGATAGGTTTAAGCCCGTTGGTATAGGCTTTGTTCGCATTGGTACCTGCCCCTTTCGTTGTAATTGAAGTGGACGAAACAATTGTTTGTTCCACAATATCAACAATATACAAATAGATACCATAAGTATAGGCTTCCATTGGGGGTTGGGTTGGGGTGATATCTTTTGTCATCACCGACATTTTTGCCGTCAGTGCAAATCGTGGACTTCCAGAAATTCCACCCAAACCATTTTGCGAGGCAACCTGATCAAGTTTATTTTGCAGTAAACTTCTGGCATGTTCCGGAATTCCATCAACTCCTGGAGGAATAATTACCGTCAATGCAATCCGATCCTGATCGTTGGCCGAACCATAATTATTTTGCGAAAAAGCAATTAGTGGCAGCAACATCAATAAAACAAGTATCTTTTTCATCTTTAAAAGTTTAAATGATTAAAAATGTTATTTTTCACCGATAATCAGCCAAATTTCACCCAAACCACGGGTATAAATCTTGGCGGGGGATGAAAATGGAGGATTGCCAATAAGAGTTCTCAAATCTCTGATCCATCTTCTGGTATCCTGTGCACGGCCACGATCATCATATAAGGCGATCCTAACTTGTTCGAATAAAATTTGATTTTCGGTATAATTTGAGGTATTGAACCTGCCTTCAACGGTATTGACTGATACCCAATCTTCAATGATCTCACCCAATTCCAATATTTCTCCGTTCCAATCAAATTCCTCTTCTAAATTAAATGGGGAACTATCCCAAACCCTTGCCTGAAAAACAATTTCACGTCCATTGGTCAGTAAATCATTAAAGTGATCCTGTAATCTTGCATTAAAATTATCCAGGTGGGCAAGTACGGCTTCTTCAAGTAAAATAGCTGTTTCACTCGCAAAAGAAGGTTCACCGGTACCCTGAGCTCCTGCAATTTGCTTATTGGTATAAGCATCGATCCCTTGAAGCATGAAGGTGATGGATCGTTTCGGACCGCTTTGATTTATTACATAGTTCAATTGAATGATGATATCGGCATTTGCTGTCCTTTTTAATACATCAATAGGAGTTTCGGCAATATCACTTCCCGAATTGCTTGTCAGCATACTAAGCTCAGCACCTTGGGTTTCAATGGTGTTCATAACACTTTCCAAGTTTTTCAAAGGGAAACTACGATCAGCCATCAATGTGTTGATCTTTCCGATAACCAGAAGCAGATCCGTTTCTTGTTGGAGGGCCATCCGATAATCCGGAAAAGTACGCGCACTTCCCATGATGTCGCGTGTCATTGAATAGCCATTTTTGATACACCAGTTGTCACTGGGAACAATCATGATCGTAGGTTTTTTAGCCTGAGAAAAGACGCTTATGGTGATTATAACTGAAAATAGTAAAAAGAATATCCTTTTCATACGTTTTAAGTTTTAAAATCCGTTTCCTAATTTATTAATAATTCCGGCAGTTTCTAACTCCGTTCTTAATGCTGAATGCCTTATAGATACTACAATTCCTACTTTGTATTCCTTTTTGGAAACTTTAATTCTGTCCATGGTTCCATCACCGGTTTCCGAAACAAATTGCAAATATCTTCCGCCATCTTCAAAGAAGAGATCAAAATAATCGCTATGTTTTTCGGTTGCAGCCGGATCGTTAATTAAAGGTCGTTGCATGCATCCGGGCTTACCGCCCAATATTCCTTTAAACATGATTGCATGAACTGCATTTTTCTTAGCTTGATAAACTGCTTTTTCAGGTTTATTTCCAAAACCCCAAATTTTTACCAATTGGGTGCCATCCATTCCTGTACCCATACATTCCACTTCATAGTTGGTTATTAAATAACCTGCCATTTTTTTTTGTTTTTTTGTTTGAGCACTCATGCTCAATGAAAATATAAAAACAAAAACAATACTTAGATTAATCATTTTCTGGTTCATAATTCTTTGGTTTTATATTAAAACATAAATCGAATTCCAAATGAATACCCAATTCCGCCCCGATTTGGGAATGTGTCGTCGTAAGTAATATCCTTAACTTTGGTTCCATCCTTATCTTGTTCCTCGGAGAAAAGAACATATTTGTAATTAACGGATCCTACAAGCTGGATATTATAAGTCGCGTTTATCCCTGCACGTAACCCACCTTCCACAAACTGGCTTGATATTTTGTTATCTGCTACATTATCCCAAGTAGCTTTTTCCAAACCATATCCAACAAATGGGGCAATATGGAAGTTTGGAATAGGATATAATTCTTTTCCAAAACCGGCGCTAAGTTTTAAGAAATCATATTCCGTATTCAGGTTTTCCTGCGTTTCATATCCTCCCTCTATATAGAGATGAAGTGAACTTAGCAATCCTGATCTGCCCCTCTTCACTGCTCCTTCATAAATCAGTGTTGATATATAAAACTCGGCACGACCTGCAAAACCGGTAAATTCTGTATTGGTCAATCCTAAAAAGAGGTTGATTCCTACTGCATTTTTTTGTTCCATGAACATTCCGAAATTATCAATTTTCCATCCTGAAGTTTGATAGAATTGAGAGGGTTGGGTTTCGCCACTGGTGATATCTCTATTGTCCGAAATTTTTATTGCCTTAACAACACCTTTTCTTTTTGTAATAGTTTCGCCACTATTGGTTTGAATATTTTCGTATACAAAATATCGCTGATCAAACTTCAAGCCTTCCTTTCTTCCAATTTTAGAGGTGATGGGCCTCACTCCTGTTACAAATGCTTTTACCCTGAATTCATCAAATTTATTCTCTATTTTCGTGATGATCCCATTCATTCCTGAATTCACCAAATCCTGCATAAGTTGATCGCTGCTTTTTTGCGTTTTAGGAGCCAACTTTTGTCCGGGATTGAGTTGAGATGCAGAAAGTGGCTGTGTGAAAGTGGATACGAACTTCAGCGGGAAAGAAGTTGACTCGAAAGCCTTCATTTTTGATTCACGATTCGGGTCATTTTCACCAATCCAATAATCCTGAAAAAAGATTGCAGCAACAGAATCGTTAAAATCCAATTTATATAAGTACCCCGTGACATCTGCCGTAAAACCGTTACTGGTTCGGTTCTTAGCTTCTGTTTTATTCTTTTCATAGTATTCATTCATGGTCATGACATTTGAAAAATCAAACATCAAAACATATGATTTATCTACCAGATTCATGCCCATATCCATCAACGCTGCCTTGCCCCTCTTCGATGCCTGAGCAACTACATAGTCTGCATCGGTAGCATTATACATTCCCCTTTCTTTTAATACGTCAACTCCAAACATTCCATTGGTGCGATTAAACCATTTCGAAATCAATTTTTGTCCGGCTTTATTTTCACTTAACACATTATCCAAACTAGAAGTATTAAGTTGTTTCGTAAATACCGAAGTGCTTGTTATTGAAGCTCTGTCATTTAGCATTTTAAGGAATTTTACATCCAAGGTATTGTCATAGAATTTATCGGGTACTGCAAATGAGGAAAATTTTTGTTTTACCAAATCGCTGTGAGTTTCATTAAAATCCAGATAATAAAAGGTCATTGAGTTTCGGTCATAATCAGAAGAAACCTTTTGATCTTTAACTTTTTTACCTGATTGAGCAACATTTTGAGCATTTATTACTAATGATGAAATAATAATAATGCATAAGAAGAGGGTTGATTTTTTCATTAGAAGGATAATTAGGTTTACACTAAGATGTATTGATCAAAAAAATTAGGGTTTTAATTAATCGAAACCTAGAGTAAATATAAAATATTTTTTAACATAAGCACACTGTTATAAGCTACTTAGTAAAATTAAATTTCAGATAAAAAAATTTACTGGATAAAGTAATTCAGATTCAATAACTAATCTTTGTTCTTAATATCAGAAGGCAATTTATTTACATGATTCTAAAAAATTTCAAATTATACTGTACGCCATAAAAAGCTTAATCTATTATTATTTTATATGCTGTATTAATTTTAGTAATTTTGCAGCTGATATAGGTTGTTAGCCTATAATTAATTCTACATTTAACATCAATATTTCGGGGCTGACCGGTTTTGACAGCAAGGAAGTGGAGATGTAAGCATGCCGAGGGTTGTGAATATGCCTCGTTAATCCTAATTCTCACAGCCATTAACTGGCGACAATCATTACGCGTTAGCCGCTTAGTCTAGAGATTAAGCCGCTTACTGCTTCCCGGGAAACCTCGCTTAACGGTGTCCCGACCGAAGCATCATAAATGTTGAGCTAGCTTTTGCAAGGTCTTGGTGCACGAGCGAAATAAAAAGACTAAGGTGATAATAGGTGTGCCTTTCATCGGTTATCTCCCGACAATCAACTAAAGGATAAGCATGTAGAAAGCGTTTTGACTGCTTGTTTGGACCAGGGTTCGAATCCCTGCAGCTCCACAACAAAAAAGCTGACCATTGGTCAGTTTTTTTTGTTTAGTTGAAATCCGTTAATTAAGGTTGTTTTTGCTTTTGTTTTTCAACGTAAAATTTATTTATCTCAAAGTTCAATTTAACTAGTATATCTGCAGGAATTTGCTTTACTAATTCTTTATCCCTTAAAAAGTCTGCTCTATCAGACGGATGCATGTTGTATAGCAATTCTGCTATTGTCATGTTTTTTACTTTAGCTTTCAAGAATTTATTTACTCCGCAAACATTTTTTTCCATCAGTTGTCTCGTTGTCATCGGTGTTTAGTATTAATATCAGTCCCATAGGTACATCTTCAAATAAAAACAAGCTTTTTAGGAAAGAAAATTAAGATGTGCTTTTCATAAAGGTAATCAATTTAATTCCCAAGTAGGGAAATAATTTAAGAACTCCAGCATTAAAGGCAATTATGCATTGCAGTAATACCATTTAACTACTTAGGGTTGATCTGATTCTAAGTGTCGATAGAGCGTGAAAACTTCTTAGTGGCTTTTATGGGCTTTATTTCATTGAGAAGTCTATCCCGTGAAGTGAAGCGGAACGAGAAAGCCCTGCCACTCCACAACTAAATTAAAAGCCGGCCAATGGTCGGTTTTTTTTGAATTGATTAACCTTCTTTGAATAAGAAAAATTCATGTTTGTATGATCAATAAAATAAAAAATTCTCTAACAAATTCTTCCAAAACACAAAACTGATTGGAACATTTAATCTGGACACACCAATTAATTTAATTATAGTGTGCATCTCTCCTTACTCATCGATAAATCCGAACTTTACGTCTATTTTATTTATTTATCACTAAGTTTTTAATTAGGTTTATATATTCTATTGTTTAACCTAATCTAATCCTAATTATGAACCTTTTCTTTGCCAACAAAAAGACTATTTGCCTGACATTTGGTCTTTTAATCATGTCCGGCTTCGGGGTAAACGCTTATTCACAGAAAGTTCCGATTGATTTCAACAGCTTTCATGGATATACAAAAACCCAAACTTATCTTAAGGATGTTGCAAAAAAATATCCCAACATCACGCAATTGGTTGAGATTGGCCGAAGTAATTTTGACCGTCCCATCAATTTGCTGATTATCTCCAATCAGAAAACCGGAAATACCATCGATCAGTACGTTGAACTCCGCAATATGCGAAAAGAGGGCATCAATAATGTTCCGAAAATGACTTCTGATTTGGGCAAACCGGGTTTTTGGATTTCGGGAGCAACCCATGGTAACGAATATACCGGTACAGAGGTCAGTCTGTACATTATTGATAAATTAGTAAGTGGTTATGGCAATGACGAAAACATCACCCGATTGGTCGATGAACAGGCATTTTACATTTGCCCGATCGTGAATGCCGATGGTGTTTATAACAGTGTGGAAATTGGAATTCCGCAGCGTCAGAATTCAAAGTTAAAAGATGATGACAAAGATGGGAAAATGAATGAGGACGGCCCTGATGACTTAAACGACGACGGGTTTTACACCCAATTCCGTTACAAAGATCCCAAAGGAACGTATATCATGGATGAAACAGATCCACGGTTGATGATTCGATTAGAAAAAGATGAAAAAACCGCTAAAGAAAGATGGTCGGTGATTAGAGAAGATAAAGACAACGACAATGACGGAAAACGTGGAGAAGATTCAGAATTCGGCATTGACATGAACCGTAACTTCTCCGAAAAATGGTTTAAAGATGAGGGGATGAAAGGCGGACAGGGAGATTATCCTTTCTCTGAACCTGAAACACGTGCCTTGGCAGAATTTTTTACGAATCACCCGAATATCTACATGGCTCAGTTTTACCATACCTCCGGCGGTTATACCATCCGCCCCTGCGGTACCCAATCACCTGCAAGCATGCACAGTAATGATGTAGCCGTTTACGACATGGTTATGGGTAAAAAATATTTGGAACTTTTAGGTGAAGAAATCCCCAAAGCCTATTTGTATCCTGATTCAATCAGTTTTTATAAAGAAGAACTAAAGAAAACATCAAAAAATAAATACGCCATACAACGCGGTTATGAATTTACTCATGGCTGGACCACCAGTTACGATGAAATTGTGGACAAAAATATCCAGTTTGGATTTCAATCAGATTGGGCATTTATGCAATGGGGCGTTTATGCAACCACTACCGAACTATGGAACATCCGTAAAGATATCAAAGACATTCCTGAGTTCACTGGCGAGGATGCATATCTTAAAACTCAACGTGCCGTATTAAAATATCAGGACGAAAAGTTCGGAGGAAAATTATTTATCCCGTGGGAAAAATACAAACACCCCGAATTGGGAGACGGTGAAATTGGAGGATGGATCCCGATGTATGGCAGCAACAATGCATTCCCCGGACAACCCCTGATCGATGTATGTGAAACCCATTGGCAATTCGAATTATTCAGGGCACAGCTCATGCCAAAAGTTGTGATCAAAGAAGCAAGCGCCAAAGTGCTTTATTCAGCAACTGCTGCCGAAGCTGAGGCAATGATGAAAGATAATAAAGTCAATATTAAAAAAGGAAATTCGATAGGAAATTATAAAATTGTTGAAGTAACGGCAACCATTGAAAATATGGGGAAATTGGCCACACAACGTGCCAACGGAGAACAGCTTCCGTTAAACCGTGAAGATGTAGTTTGGCTGATTGGCGATCGGGATAAAGTTACCTTCCTTCAAGGAGATGCCTATCAAAAATTAGGAGTCATTCAGGGAAAACTAAAAATCCCTGGATATAAGCCAATACCTCCCAGAGATGCATCACAACAAAGAGGATTTTATGGCATGCCAGCTCCAAAAGAGCCCAGAGGGGAAGAACCAGAAAAGAAAGAAATGGGCTCAACCCGTGAAGTGAAATGGTTAGTCGCCGTTGAAGACAACAGTCCGCTGCAAATTGTAGTGAGTTCACAAAAAGGTGGTACACAAGTAAAATCATTAACCATTAAATAAGGAGGGAAAAATCATGCAAGTAAAATATATTATCGCAAGTATGCTGTTAACAGTCTCTCTGAGTTTAACCGTTAACGCGCAAGAAAAAAAACAAACCCAACCCGGTGGCTATCATGGCGAATTGGACTTTGTAATGAGCTGGAAGCATTATTATTCCTACAACGATTGGACCAAGATCATGCACGATATGCAAAAAAAATATCCAAATCTGGCCTCTATCGAAAGTATCGGAAAATCAAGAATGGGAAAAGATCAATACTTACTGACCATTACGGCCAAAAAAACCGGAATGGATACCGAGAAACCTGCCATGTGGGTTGATGGTGCAATTCACGGAAATGAAGTGAACGGGATCATGTGCTCACTTTATACAGCCTGGTATTTGCTCACCCGTTACGATTACGACCCCTACGTTTTTGAAATGTTGAATAAAACAACTTTTTATATCCTGCCCGGATTAAATGTTGACGCAAATGAATCGTATGTCAAATTTCCAAATACCGAGAATAACCCACGCGAACCTTATCGCCCCGAAGACAATGATGGTGACGGTTTGTACGATGAGGACCAAACAGAAGATGTAGACGGGGATGGTGAATTAACCACCATGTATAAAGAAGATCCAAATGGGATGTTCAAACTTTCAATAGATGGACGCCGTTTTGAAATGATAACCGATAAAGCCGAAAAGGTAATGCGATTTAACCGTATCGGTTCTGAAGGATTTGATAATGATGGTGATGGCAGCATCAACGAAGATGATTTGGGTGGGCCTGATCCTAACCGCAATTTCCCTTCCGATTGGAATTTACAAGCCGGAAATCCTTACCCCATGTCTGAATCTGAAACCCGCAATGTTTTTGAATTTCAGTTGGCACATCCCAATATTTTTGCCAGTTTCCATTTTCATAATACCGGCAGGTTGATCATGTTTTCAAGACCACCACAAGCCAGGGATAACAGAACTCCCGAACAAGTGGCCCAGGCAAAAACACGGTTCGACCAACAATTGGCCGAGCGCCGTAAAGAGAACAAATATGCTCAGGCTTTCGATTATCAGGTTCAAAAAGGCTATGAAACCGACATGGAAACCCAAACCAAGATTGTTGAGATGGGAGCGCGCATCCTGAAAAACTATCGCCCCACTCCTTCAGGAGGTCAGGGACAAGCACAAGCCAGTTCTTACGAAATGCTGGGCAATTATGCTTACCTCATCGAACTATGGGGTTCGCCGGTGTTCGCAGCCGATAAAAACGATGATGGCCGGATTACGGAAGAAGAGTACGTTGAATTTGTAGATATAGAATTGAACGGTGAAGGCTGGATCAATCCTTATCAATTCAATCATCCCGATTTGGGCGAAATATGGATGGGCGGTAGTTTAAAAAAACATATCGGACGCACCCCACCTGCCCGTTACATCGAAATGGAAGCCGAAAAAAATGCCCAGTTCGTGATGTATTGTGCAAGCCAGTTCCCAAAGGTTGAAATTGAAAGTATTGAAGTGACCCCGGCGGTTCACAACCTTTTATGGGTGGATGTGATCGTAAAAAACGATAAGGTTTATCCAACGGTTTCCGACCGAACGATAAAACTAGGTGATTATGTGAAGGACAAGATTTTCTTTAATTCTTCAGGAAATATCGAGTTGTTGGAAATTACGGATGAAAGCACAACAATACCAACCAACACCAGTTCGGCCAAAGCCAAAAGCTCCGGGACGAAAGAAACGGAATTCTTATTGGGTGGTGAAGATTCGTTAAGAATCCGTTATCTGGTAAAAACCAATGGTGCCGATGGCTGGATCGAGTTTAATACCGAATCGGTGAATGGCGGAAAAGATAAAAAACGCATTGAAATAGACTCTATGTAGGAGTAGATATTAGACGTTAGATTTTAGACAGTTGTCTCTTGTTACTGGTTACTGGTTACTAGTTACTAGTTACTTGTTAATTGTTACTTGAAACTTGATGTCTTGTCTTGCATCTTGTGTCTTGTGTCTTGCATCTTGAGTCTTGCATCTTGAGTCTTGAGTCTTGTATCTAAAATCTATTGCCCAAAAATATCAATTCGGTTGATCATTAAGATGGCATCTCGGTTTCGGGTGTCATCTTTTTTTCTTAGGTTTACTGCGATTATATCTTGTATTCATGCTACCTGTTTAAAAATTTAAATCATAAGGTATGTTGAGAAATTACAATATAAATACATACAAAGGTGATTGATGCAACCATATTTGGTGGGATCAAGTTCAGTTTATAGCCTTTTCATTAATTGCCTATTCAAAGGAAAATAAAAATTCAAAAAATAATATCATTAAAGCACCTAATATTTGGACCATGAGAAAATTTCTATTCTTGTCAGTTTTGATCATTCTTGCCTCCTGTACCTCTTCCACAACCATTAAGAAGGATATGACGGGCTTATTTGAACCGGTTGAAATCATGAGGGATGAATGGGGGATCAATCACATTTATGCCAAAAATCAGCACGATCTGTTTTTTGCCCAGGGATATACTGCTGCCGAGGACCGGCTTTTCCAATTTGAAGTCTGGAGAAGACAGGCTACAGGAACTGTGGCAGAAATTTTGGGAGAACGTGAGTTGAAAAGGGATATCGGCACACGGCTTTTTAAATTCAGGGGAGATATGAATGAGGAAATGAACCATTATCATCCGGATGGGGTAGAAATCATAACTGCCTATGCTGATGGTGTAAATGCCTACATAGATGAAATAAGGGCCAATCCGGAACAACTTCCCATCGAGTTTAAAATGCTGAATATCCTTCCCGAAAAATGGACCCCTGAAGTTGTAATCTCAAGGCACCAGGGACTACTTGGCAACATTGGTTCTGAACTTCAAATTGGACAGGCCGTTGCCAAATTAGGGTCAGAACGTGTAAAAGACCTGTATTGGTTTCATCCCAGGGATCCGATCATCGACCTTGATCCGAAGATCAATAAGGAATTATTAACAGACAATATACTGGAGCTTTATGATGCCTACCGCAGAACCTTACGATTTAGGTCGGAGGATATTGATTCGGCCTATAAAAATTCTCCAGAAGAAATGGCATTTGCAATAACTGACGATCCGAAAGAAGATCCTTTATCGATCGGAAGCAATAATTGGGTAGTGAGTGGTGCACTGATGGAAGATGGCAATACTTATATGGCCAATGATCCTCATCGCACCATTGCCGTTCCTGCACTCCGGTATATGACCCATTTGGTAGCTCCCGGTTGGAATGTCATCGGCGGTGGCGAACCCGAAATTCCGGGTATCTCAATCGGACATAATGAATATGGGGCTTGGGGCCTAACAATTTTCAGTACGGATGGTGAAGACCTCTATGTTTATGATCTGAACCCTGCAAACCTGAAACAATATAGTTACAAAGGCTCGTGGGAGGAAATGACTTCAATTAATGAAAACATAAAAATAAAAGGAAAGGATGAAGTTAAGGTTGAATTATTGTATACAAGGCATGGCCCGGTTACTTATATTGATACTTTAAACCACAAAGCTTACTCTATCAGATGTGCATGGCTGGAACCGGGTGGTGCGCCATATCTGGCATCTCTGCGAATGAATCAGGCAAAGAGCTGGGAAGAATTTCGTGCAGCATGTAAGTATAGCCACATCCCGGGCGAAAACATGATCTGGGCCGATCCGAAAGGGAATATTGGCTGGCAATCCGTTGGAATTGCGCCTGTTCGAAGAAATTTCAGCGGCCTGGTGCCTGTTCCTGGGGATGGCAGTTATGAGTGGGACGGTTATTTGCCTATCATAGAAAAACCACATTTATTTAACCCGGAGAAAGGGTTCTTTGCTACTTCAAATCAATATGTGGTTCCTGATGATTATGAATATTGGGATGCCATCGGGTTCTCCTGGTCAGATCCTTACCGGGGAGATCGTTCAAATGAAGTACTTGGATCGGGAAAAAAGCTTAATATGGATGATATGAAAGCATTGCAGGTTGATTACCTATCAATTCCTGCCAGAACCTTAATTCCTTTACTTGCCAATCTTTCAATGACAGGCAAATCAGCCGAAGCCAGGGATTTTTTGAAAAACTGGGATTACAAGCTCGAACCGCAGTCGATTGCAGCCGGTATATATGTGGCCTGGGAAAACAAGATAAAATCACTTGCCCATGAAAGATTTATCCCTGAAGATGGAAAGGATGTCATTTCAGGCATCCAACTCACAAAAATTATTGACTGGTTAATGAATCCCGATATCAAATTCGGTCCAAAACCGATCTCAGGCAGAGATCAATTTTTAACAGAAGCCTTCGATGATGCAGTTGCGTCGCTCGAAAAAATGCTTGGTAAAGATATGAACAGCTGGCAATACGGTCAGGAAAAGTACAAACATACCTACATGGTTCATCCCTTGGGAGGATTGGTAAACGATGAACTTAAGCTGAAGCTGAACCTTGGTCCGCTACCCAGGGGAGGAAACGCCTATACCACCGGCTCTACGGGTGGTGGCAACCGACAAAGTAGCGGTGCTTCTTTTCGTTTGATCGTAAATACAGGAGATTGGGATGAAGCTGTTGGAACAAACGGGCCGGGTCAATCGGGCAATCCTGACAGTCCTTTTTACAGTAACTTATTTGAACCATGGGCCAGGGATCAGTACTTTCCGGTTTATTATTCGCTGGATAAAATAAAAGAAGTAGCTGTAACCAAAACAGTTTTAAATCCTAAATAATGATGGCTTTTTAGCAAAAATAATTTAGAAATTGGATTTTTTGCAGGAATGAAAGAAATTGATAAAATAGAGATTGAGTAAATGAAATTCAACGTGCATTGCCCCGATAGGGGCAGCATATCGGTAAAGAGAAATGCAGCAGATACAGGTGTTTTATAATCCCGATGCCATAATATCAGTTGGTTATCACATAAAATAGCATGTTCCAACGAAATTTAGGCAATGGGGGATACACAGCATCCGAAATGATAAGCGAACTGGCTGATAGCTCAAAGCAGAAATTGGGGTTAACTTTACCAAATTCTTTATAAAAAAGTACTGGCTAAATGGTAAATTTGTAATATTATTTAAGAAATATGGATAATTCAAAAGTATTTAAAATGCGATTTGCAAGTGTCTATCCGCTTTATATTCAAAAAGCGGTGAAGAAAGGCCGTAGCAAGGAAGAAGTAGATACCATCATTTGTTGGTTAACAGGGTACACTCACAAAATGTTGCAGCAGCAAATCGATCATAAAACCGACTTTGAAACCTTTTTTGCAGAGGCACCACAAATAAATCCAAATGTTTCAAATATTACGGGTGTCATATGCGGATATCGTGTGGAAGAAATCGATGACAAACTCATGCAAAAGATCAGATATTTAGACAAATTGATTGACGAATTGGCAAAAGGTAAATCAATGGAAAAGATTTTAAGAAAGTAAAAAGAACCTTTTATACAAAAATCAATAGTGTGAAAATCGAATACCGGAAAAATAAAATTGGAAGCAACCTTTTCACAACAAAATGAATCAATAAGAAAACAGCATAGCCATGAAACTAAGATTGATCAAAACGCATAATATAATTATTGCCTTCCTGCTTTCAATTTTAGGATTTACATCTTGCACGAAGCAAGAAGAAGAAACGATGTCAGCTTATGGAACACCACATGCAACTTTCAAAGTCTATGGCAAAGTCACTTCTGAAGAGGGTGAAAAAATACCAGCAATCATGGTGATCATGTCAGCAAGTATTCATCAGGAATCTGATACGGTAATTTCTGATTATGATGGGAATTATGAAGTAAAGGTTCTTGATTCTTCATATTACTTCAATGATTTTCCTCTTAAATTTGAAGATATCGACGGCGAAGCTCATGGAAGCTTTCAAACAAAGGATACCATTATTAAGTTTAAAGATCCAATATATGAAAACGGAAATGGATGGTATCGGGGTGAAGCTTCCAAAGAAGTGAACATCAAACTAAAAAAAGAAGGAGAATAATATATTGTGTATTAGTGTTACGATACACAATCACTCAAATTAATTCATGAAAATGAAAAAATTTACCCTAAAGAAATACAATTTATTCATTGCATTTCTCTTAACCATTTTAGGATTCGGAACTGCCTGCTCAAAAGAAGAGGTCAGTCCTGGTTACGGAACTCCAAGTGCAGGATTCAGGATTTATGGTAAGGTCACTTCAGAAGATGGGGTGAGAATACCAGCCATCAAGGTTATTATGTCGGCTGATTATTCCTATCCAATTTCTGACACAAGCTTTGCCACCTATACAAATTCAGATACAAGCATTGCAGATTATTATGGTAATTATCAGGTGAGACTTATGGATGATAGAGGCAAAATGGATTATAATTTAAAATTTGAGGATACAGATGGGTTAGCTTTAAAATCCTATCAAACCAAAGATACAATCATTAAGTTTGTTGATCCGAAGTTTGAGAATGGAGGTGCATGGTATGTAGGTGAGGCATCTAAAGAAGTAAACATCAAGCTAAAAAAAGAAGGAGAATAATATATTGTACAGGCAGTTTAACAACCTATAAACCTAATTAATGCATTAAAATGAAACAAGCAGCACTAAAGAAATACAATTTATTTATTGCATTTCTTTTGACCATTTTAGGATTTGGAGCATCTTGCACTAAATTCAAGATACCATCTGGTGGTATCGAATATGGAAGTCCATATGCAACTTTTAAAGTTTATGGCAAGGTTACTTCTGAAAATGGGATTAATATACCCGCAATAAGGGTTATTATGAAATCCGAACAAATATATCCATTGCCTGATACAGTCATTTCTGATTATTACGGGAATTATGAAGTACGTATTGCCGATTTTCCAAGGGATCATAATTATATCTTAGAATTTAAAGACATTGACGGTGCTGCTCATGGAAGCTATCAGGCAAAAGACACGACCGTTAAATTCATTAACCCCGTATTTGAAGGAGGAGAAAGTTGGTATAAAGGCGAAACTTCCAAAGAAATGAACATCAAACTGAAAGAAGAATCATGAGTTTAAAACTCTCCTTGCGTAAAAAAATGGCACTGGAACTTTTTAAAAAGTACCGGAACAATGCGAAAAAAACCCACCAACTGAGTTATATATTTTGGGAATGTACCCTTCGATGCAACCTCAACTGTTTGCATTGCGGCAGCGATTGCACCAAAGATGCGATGGTTAAAGACATGCCCATCAAGGATTTTATCGGAGCCATTGAGGACATTAAAAGCATCGTTGAACCGAACAATACCATGATCGTTTTTACCGGAGGCGAACCACTTTTGCGAAAAGACCTGGAAGTTTGCGGAAAACAACTTTACGACCGGGGTTTTCCCTGGGGGATGGTTTCGAACGGACTTCATCTAACACCGAGCCGGATCAGCTCTTTACTGGAAGCGGGGCTAAGGTCGGTTACCATCAGTCTGGATGGACTGGAAGAATCGCATAATTGGCTGAGGGGCAATCCACATAGTTTTGAAAAAGCAGTCAGTGCAATCGGGCTCCTGGCAAAAATCCCCGACCTGAGATTCGATGTGGTGACCTGTGTAAATCAAAAAAACTTTCATGAACTGGGAAAAATAAAAGAACTGCTCCTTTCAAAAGGGTTAAAAGAGTGGCGCATATTTACCGTTTTTCCTATCGGAAGAGCTAAAGAATATGAAGAATTGCAATTAAATCCGGTTCAGTTTAAGCAACTTTTCGATTTCATGGCAGCCGAACGTAAAAAGGGTCATATCAAGCTCAATTATGGCTGTGAAGGATTTTTAGGTGCTTATGAGGCCGAAGTCAGGGATAATTTATTCTTTTGCAGGGCCGGAATAAATATTGCATCCGTTCTTATCGATGGCTCCATTTCGGCCTGCCCGAATTTAAGGTCCAATTTCATACAAGGTAATATTTATACCGACAGTTTTAAAGAGATCTGGGAAAACAAATACGCCAAATTCAGGGATCGAAGCTGGACAAGGACCGGTGAATGCGCCGATTGTGAATTTTTTAAATACTGTGAAGGAAACGGCATGCACCTTCGCAATGAAGAAAATGGGGATTTGTTGTTTTGTCATTACAAACGAATTCAAGAAGGGGATAAACTTATTATAGATCAGGGGCAAATTGTTTGACAAATTCAATTATTGATCGATAAGAATTACCAACACATATCGAATTATTCAACATATTTTGTTATTTTTATTATTTAAAGGATTTGTGATTGGATTTTAATACCGGATTATCCTTAAAAAAATCAGGGAATTCTGTTTTTTTAAGCTAATCTTAAGAATCTCCTAATCCTTCTTAAATCCTTCAGCATTTAATTTTGCCTTAAAATTAAAAAACTATGATCTCAGCAACACATTTACACGCAATGGTAATTCATTTCCCGATTGCCCTGATAATGGTGGGTTTTTTGTCGGAAATGATTGCACTCTTCAGTAAAAAAGATTTTTTTAAAAATGCAGCAATGTATCTTCTGCTCATTGGTGCTTTAAGTGCCATAGTAGCTTACATCAGTGGCAATTTTGCAGGCGAAGGGATTGAAGAAGGCCCGCTTAAGGCACCACTTGAACTTCACGAACAAGCAGCTACCATCACCTTATGGCTTGCGATTATTGTATCCTTATTTAAGGTTGCCATTTCTTATTTTAAATACAATCGGAAATGGACAAAATGGGCTATTATATTCTTATTTACAGTTTTGGTAGGAGCAGTTGGAACTACAGGTTATTTAGGCGGACAATTGGTTTACCGGCATGCTGCCGGAGTAGAATTGTCACTCCCCGATTTTGGTGCCGATTTGGATATAGATTAATGGATTTCTGTACCTTTGATACAATCAAGCCAATAAAATATCATGCGCATACTTATTGTAGAAGACGAAACATCCATCGCTAATTTTATTCGTGATGGATTACAGGAAGAAGGCTTTGCTGTAGATGTTTCCGACAATGGAAAAGAAGGATTGCAACTTGCTCTCGATTTTGTTGAAGAGTACGATGTAATCTTACTTGATTGGATGCTACCGGGGCTTAACGGAATTGAAATTTGCCGTAATATCCGAAAAGAAAACACTGTCGTTCCCATCATTTTTCTAACAGCAAAAGATACGGTTGACGATGTTATTTTTGGATTAGAAGCCGGAGCCAACGATTATATCCGTAAACCTTTTTCATTCGAGGAGCTGCTGGCCAGGATTCGGGTACACATGCGCAAAAATGAAACCCAACCCTTTCTTTTTTCAGCAGCCGGAATCGAATTGGATATCGATAAACACTCGGTTACGAAAAAAGGGGTTCCCGTTGAACTCACTCAAAAAGAATTTTCGTTACTCGAATATTTTTTACGCAATAAAGGCAAAGTATGCCGTCGTACCGGAATAATCGAAAAAGTTTGGGACATCCATTTTGATTACGACACCTCTGTGATTGATGTTTATATCAATGCCTTGCGTAAAAAACTCGACGAACCGGGCAAACCCTCAATCATTACTACGGTTCGCGGAATTGGATACAAAATAGAAGATGACGAATGAGTTTGAAATTCAAAAATCGAATTGCCCTTTTTAATACCCTTGCTGTAGCAATCATTACGGTATTGGTATTTTTTGTCATTTATTTTGTTGTAAACACAACCGCGTATTCTCATTTAGATGAAGACATTTTATTAGAGAAAGAAGAAGTAATAAGCAATCTGTTGATCATTCAGGATTCTATCATCATCAATAAAATGCCCGAATGGGAAGAAGCCGAGCATAACCAGGTGGAAGTAAATCCTACTTTTTTTCAGATTCAGGATATCAGCGGTAAAATCATTTTTCGTTCGACTAATTTGGCTGAAGGGCAAATATCAGATGGATCGCTCAATGATAAAGATTCCTTTTTTAATGGAGAAATTAACGGGCAAAAAATCCGACTGGGTCAATTTCTTCTAAAAAACGATGGTGGAAATACGCTTGGGCAAATCACAATTGCCGTGTCGCAACAGGAATCGCATGCGATCCTGAACAATTTGATTTGGGTATTGTTTGGCAGCTTTCCGATTGTTCTTTTGGTTCAGTTTTATGCTTCTTCAATCGCTGCCTCCAGGGCTATCAAACCTGTTCATCAGCTCATCAAAACGGCTTCGGGAATAAGCGATTCAAATATAAGTACGCGACTCGATTTGCCTGCACACAAAGACGAATTGTATCAGTTAATGCAAACAATCAACGAATTACTTGCGCGAATTGAAAGAAGCATGGTCCAACAAAAACAATTTACAAGTGATGCTTCGCACGAAATAAGGACCCCGCTTTCGGCGATTCGGGGTACGCTCGAGGTGTTAATCCGCAGGCCTCGCGAAGCCCATGTTTATGAAGAAAAAATTACCACCATCATCGAACAGGTCGACCGCCTTGATCTTTTACTCGAACAATTGTTGCAAATCGCCCGTATTGATTCGGATCAACTGACCATCAAAAGGGAACAAATCAATTTATCGGATACCATTGCTGTATTTTTCACAAAATGCAAAAAAATTGCCGGAGAAAAGAACATCACCATTCATCAGCAACTGCCCAAAAAGGTGATGGTATGGGGCGATAAACTTTATGTCGAACTCATCCTTGCCAACCTGATCAATAACGGACTGAAGTATGGAAACATGAACGGCAATCTTTTCCTGAATTGGGATGATACCCTGAAAACCCTATCGATTAAGGATGATGGAATTGGAATTTCGGAAGAAAACCTTCCGAAAGTGTTCGACCGTTTTTATCGGGCCGATGCTTCCAGAAGCTCAATGATCAAAGGAAACGGATTGGGACTTTCCATTGTTAAAAAACTGGCCGAAATACAAAACATCAAATTAGAGGTAGAAAGCCGGATCGGCATCGGAACTACCTTCAACTTACAGTTCCCGTCCTGAGTTTCTTAAGCAAATTTTAAGAATTGCTTAAGGATGTTCGAATACGAATGGGTGCATCTTTGCATCATTAAACAAAACTTATAAAAAATATTCAACATGAAAAAAATATCAATAATTATGATTTTAGCTGCAACAGCAATATTGTTGCAATCGTTCACAAGCATCAGTAACGAAAAACAGGCAAACGCACAAGATGCAAAAACCTTGAATTTCGAAAACATGAAATCGGCTTACATTGGTGAAACCACTGCAAGTGCCAAGTACGCTGAATACAGCAAAAAAGCAGAAGCAGAAGGATACCACGAAATTGCATTATTATTTAAAACAGCTTCTATTTCGGAGAAAATACATGCCAATAATCACAAGGCCGTATTAACCGAAGGCGGACAAAAAGCACCTGAATTTACCCCTGAATTTACTGTAAATTCTACCAAAGAAAATTTGATGGATGCAATTAAAGGTGAGACTTATGAAATCACCACCATGTATCCCGAATTTTTGGTCAACGCAAATAAAGCAGGAAATCAATTCGCACTGATAAGCTTGAATTATGCTTATAAAACCGAACAAAAGCACAAACCGCTTTACGAAAATGCACTTGCTGCATTAGAAAACAATAAAGTGAGCTCATTGCCAAGCGTGTTTTATGTATGTCCTACCTGTGGAAATACCTACGATACCGAATCCCCAAAGCGATGTGGAATATCAATGACCGGCTCCGAAAAATTCATCAAGATAACTACGCTCGATTCATAAAGCAGGTTGATGTTTTAATAAGTAAAGGCCCCGAAATTTCGGGGCTTTTTTTTTTTGACCGGAATCTAAATTTGTCAGAAATTCATTCTTACATAGGAATATCAAATGCAATTTAAAATTTACACTGCTTCCATCTCAACTTTTGACTTCTCCCATTTCAATTTTGACTTCTCTCATTTATATTTTTGAGAAGTCCCATATGAGGGACAACGTCCCCATCCGGGGACGTCGTCCCTGAAGCTCTACTTTAGAGAAGTCTTATTTTTTTTTTGACTTCTCCCATTTATATTTTCGAGAAGTCTCAATGATAATTTACTCAAATAACTTTCCTACCGATCACCTTACATTAATCAAAAACCATTTAATGAAGGCATCATATTTTTTTATATATTTGACTTTCTCCCCGTTTAAAAATTTAAATCATGATGAATGATTAAAAATTTTATAAATAAAATTATACGAAATATGAATGATACACGCGAATACGGGATGTATTGTTCTGTAAACATGAATAGATATACTAGTTGTGTTTAATTTTTAAAGCGATACCATCAAACTAAGAACTGTATTAAAAATATATGAATCTAGAAGCAAAAAATATACTTAAAATAGTTAAGGATAACAAAGTCATTAAAGACATATATTTAAGTGGTATTCAACTTAATTATTTCCCAATAGATTTATTGGAATTCTCTTGGTTAAAATCTATTGACTTGGTTGATAATGATATTACAGAAATTCCGAAAGACATTAAAATACTTGAGAATTTAGAAAGCATTAAATTAAGTTATAACTCAATAAAAAAAATTCCAAAAGAGTTAGTTTTTCTACCAAACTTGAAAAGACTTGAAATTAGCGGCAATCCTTTGATTGAACCACCAATTGAAATAGTAAATCAAGGTCTTGATGCAATTAAAAATTATTTCATACAATTAGAATCTGATGAATCTAAAGTGTTTGAAGCAAAACTATTAATTGTTGGAGAAGGATATGTTGGAAAAAGCACCTTGATGCATAGGATTCTTTACAATAACTTTAACAAAGAAATCACATCTACAGAAGGAATTGAAATAAAAACACTAAAATTAGATATCAATGATATAAATGACTTTAAAATTAATATTTGGGATTTTGGTGGACAAGAAATATATCATTCAACTCATCAGTTTTTTTTAACAAAACGATCTTTATATATTTTTGTTTGGGATTCAATAAAAGAAGATAAATATATTAGTATAGATTATTGGTTAAACATTATTAAACTTTTAAGTGATTCATCCCCAGTTATTATAGTTCAGAATAAAGTTGATAAAAGAGTTAAAAATTTAGATGAAAAAAGCCTAATGAAATACTTCCCAAACATTGTTGGGTTTTATAATGTTAGCGCAAAAAACAATATTGGGATTGAAAGCTTAATTGAATGTATTAAAAGTGAAGTATTTAAACTTGAACATATTGGAGACTCTTTACCAAAGGCATGGATTGATATAAGAATTCATTTACAATCGCTGGAGAAAAACTATTTGAATTTCAATGAATACATCTCTATTTGTTCTGATTATGCACTTGACGAGAGCTCAGCCTTATTTCTCAGTAGATATTATCATGATTTGGGTGTATTCTTGCATTTTCAAGGAAATCCAATATTAAAAGAAATAATTTTCTTAAAACCTGAATGGGCAACAAATGCAGTCTATTCTTTAACAGACACGAAAGAGGTTATTGAAAATTTTGGACAGTTTAACTATAATGACTTGCTCACATTTTGGAAGAGTTACCCAAGAGAAAACCATATATATTTATTGGAACTCATGAAAAAATTTGAGTTATGTTTTGAAATCTCAGATTCTAAAGAATATATTATTCCTGAATTACTGCCTGAATCAATAGAAAAAATACCTTGGGATTATCAAAATAATCTAAAATTTGAATATCACTATTCTTTCATGCCCAAAGCTATTCTTACAAGATTTATTGTATTAAATCATCATTTGATTAAAAATAAGATTTTTTGGAGAAACGGAGTTTTGATCATGTACGAAGGTTCACAAGCACTTTTGATTAATGACTATTTAAATAAAAAAATCAATGTATTTATTTATGGAGAAAATAAATCAGACGTTCTAAGTATCATCAGAAAAGACATGAATTATATTCATAAATCTTTAAACAATCCAGAAGTAAATGAAATGATTCATTGCATTTGTGAAGAATGTAAAGAGTCTAATAATCCACACTTATTTAATTATTCCACTTTGCGAAAGTTTCAGTCAAAAAACAAGAAAACTATTGAATGCTTAAAAAGTATTAGCGATATAGAAATAAGTAAATTACTGGGATATTTTGAACCAATTGAAGATGAAAAAGAATTAATTAAGGAAATTCACAAAATTGTCTCAGAAATTTCTAAACAATATAATGATCCTGAGATTGCAAAAAAACAAATTAACAAATACATATTGCTTCAACCAAACTTTTTTGGTCTTGGTATAAATATAAATAAGTTAATTGAAGACTATTTTAAGAAAATGAAAAAAAACTAAACACGACAACGGCTATAAAACATTGGCGGGTTTGTACCCGGCTGAAACGCTATGCGCAATTAAACATTATAAACCATGAAAAATCGAAATTTCTTCATTTATCTTAATCTGATAAGTGTTTTTTTTATTTTGCTCTTTACAACTTGTAATGACAAAGAAGATTTATTCATTACTGACATTACAGATCAAGTTGATTTTATTAACCATCCATTCTATAATTGCTTTAGTCCTAAAGGTGAAGCATATCAAAGGGAGGTAATTTTTACTGATAATGCAGCCTATCAAGAATTTGGTGCATATACAATTGCTCAGCTTAGCAGAAACCAGATTGGGTGTGAAACAGCTACATTACCTCCATTTGATTTTAACAAACAATCTATCATTGGGAAATATATTCATACACCGAGCAGCTATGTACGTTTTAACTACAGAATAATTGACAACCCATTAAATAAAACAATTAAGTATTCAATAAAAATTGAATACTTAAATATTCCCTCTATTGGGCATGATGCCATGAACTGGGCCATCATACCGAAACTAAAAGAAAAATATACTGTAGTATTTGAAGTTGAACTAATTGAAGTTGATGAATTCTCAGACCCAAATTAATAATTTTTGTAGAAATTTAAAAGACTGTTTTGAAATTAATAATAAGTAACAGCGCATAAAAAAGGCTATAAAACATTTGCGGATTCTTACCCGGCTGAAACGTTGTGTAAAAATTAAAGAACACAAATTTAAATTGTTATGAAAAAAATCTTATTTATTCTCTTATTAATAAGCATAATATCTTGTCAAAAAAAACAAGAAAAATATGTTATCTCGGGTCAACTCAGAAACATACCTAATGAAACGATAATCGATCTTTATGCAGAAAACGATGGATCAGCTAGTAGAATTAAAACTGATACAATCTTTGATGGATATTTTGAATTTTCAGACACGTTATCTCAAAGCCCCATTAAAATGTATTTAATGATTCGAGATTATAATAATTTTAGAGGAACTTGTGATCTATGGGTTGATTATCAAAAAATATTTGTAAAAGGAGATAACATTTTTTTATCATCTTGGTCAGTTGAAAGTGAAACGGTTGAACAAAAGATTTTAAATGAAATAACTCAAAACACGAAACATTTATCCAGAAAGATTGATAGCCTTGCATTAATTCGATCAAAAAACAGAGAGAATAAAGATATTATTAAAGTTGTAAATTTTAAAATTGATTCAATTTACAAAATCAAAAACAGCATCGAATTTAATGCTATTGAAAAAAAGCCTAACAGTTTTATTGCTATAGAAAAGCTTTATTATATTCTTGCCTCTAAAAATAGTATCCCAAAAGATAGAGTAAGTGAAGTATATAAGAGATTTGATTCAACCTATATTCATTCCTTGTATGCTGAAGGAATATTATCCATTCTGAACAAACAAGAACCACCCCAAGTAGGTGATCAGCTAACAGATTTTGAAGGATATGATATTAATGGTAATAGATTCAAATTATCAGATTTTAAAGGTAAATATATACTTATTGATTTTTGGGCAACAAATTGTGGTCCTTGTATTCAATCAATCCCGGAATTAAAAGAGATTCATTCAAAATACACAGATAATTTAATAATTGTAGGTTTTAATCTTGACACAAAAGAAGAAATTTGGGAGGAAGGCTTAAAAAGAGATGATGTTCCTTGGGTAAACATTTCTGATAGCAAAGGCATAATTGCAGGAATTGGTTTTAAATATGGAATTTTGGGATTTCCTACATATTTTTTAATAAATCCCGAAGGAAAAATTGTCGAACAGTGGGAAGGTTATTTTACTGGAAATTTCGAAAAAAAAATCAGTCAATACATGACAAAAAACTAATATTAAAGTTACATTACAAAGGATCATAAAGCATGGCGCTAAGCCAGGTATAAAAACCTTAGGGTTTTCGTATTGTTTCCTGTCCCTCGGGGGAAAGGAAAACCTGCCGCAAAATGCGCTGCGCTCCAAACCGTTATGCCGCATGCAAAAAAGACTTGGAGTATATGCTTTTATGATATACTTTTGTGGTATAAAACAAAAATATTATGAAAACTATCTCATTAAAAATTGACGATTCTATTTTCGTGGAAACTGAAAAAATTCTCTTGAGAATGAAAAAACCTAGAAATAGGTATATTAACGAGGCTCTGGAATATTACAACCAAATTCAGAGACGATTAATTATTGAGAAAAAACTAAAGAGCGAATCAGAATTAGTTAAAAGTGATTCAATGTCTGTACTTAAAGATTTTGAGGAGATTGAATATGTTGATTAAACAATTTGAAATATGGATAGCTGACCTAAATCCACAGATTGGAACAGAACCTGGGAAAACCAGACCTGTTTTAGTCGTCCAGACTAATTTGCTGAACAAAATCCCTCATCCTTCAACTATTGTTTGTCCTATCACGACAAACATAAAAAAGGACTCTGAAATATTAAGAGTTCATCTAAAAAAAGGAATGGCTGATCTAAATCAGGACTGCGATGTCATGATCGATCAAATTCGTTCCATAGATAATAAAAGACTAATAAATAAAGTTGGAGACTTACCAAAGAACTTGATAGAATTGGTCAAAGAAAACATACAAATAATTATTGATTTAGAATAACGCACAACGGCATAACAAAGAACTGAGATTAGAATCCAAACAATTTTACCAACCATTGAAACTCCTTCAAACTAAAAAAAATAATTATCTTAGATTCCTTTTTAAACCTAAATAAAACAATAATATGAAAAAAGAAATTCACAACAATGCTTCCTCAGGAGCAGTTTATGGTTTGGGCTTTATTGGTGCAGCCATCTATTTTATTTCAACCGCCGGCAGTTTTTGGATGGGTGTGCTTGGTTTCCTTAAAGCAATAGTTTGGCCGGCCTTTATGGTTTACGAAGCCTTTAAGTATATGGGAATGTAGAACCGTTCATCCATATGTTTCCATTTACGATTTTCACCACTTACCTATATTAACCCGTAAAAAAATCAAAAATATGGACCGTACCGATTTTATTAAAAAAGCCGGATGTGGGATGATAGGCCTTACAGCGGCACCATTTCTTGTCAATAGTGCTATTGCTCAGGAACAGGATCAACCTAAAAAACGAAGACGATTTAAAATCGAGATCGAAATTTATGAAGCCCGCGAAGATACCTGGTGCCATAAAAAGGGCGACAAATTTGAATATCCGGCCGATTTTGGTAAAATTTGCCCCTGGCTTCGTACCAGTTTGAATGACTTTTTAAGATTGTTGGAAAACGATGTAACCCTTACCTGGAAATACGAAGGAACACCTTACGAAAAACTGATTAATCAGGATGGGATTACAACGGAATATGTAAGATGCCCTGATCCGACATCAAATTTGGTGGCCAAAATTACCAGAACTGAAATCACTTCTTAATATTTTTTTGTCTTAATTTGTACAAAATCAATCGTTGTTAATTCATAATTTAGCATTTTGATATTTTGCAGTTATGATTTCTCCACTTTTCAGCCATCTTTTAATTCCCTTTATTATTGCTATGTTTTTGGCTATTACCATGGGTGGAAGTGGAACTGGACCTTCCTTTTCTGCGGCATATGGAGCCAACATCATCCGTAAAAGTTTAATCCCCGGTTTGTTTGGGATCATGGTTTTTTTAGGAGCTATTATTGCAGGTAAAGGAACTGCAACTACGATGGGAAAGGATTTGCTTTCGCCTGAAATGATGACCTTGCCCATTGTGTCAATTATTTTATTTTCGGTGGCTATTTCTCTCCTTATCGCAAACTTATTTGGAGTTCCCCAATCTACCAGTCAGGCAACAGTACTTTCTGTTGTAGCTCCGGCGATTTACTTTAACAGCTTAAATACTGATAAATTATTATTGGAAATCATTCCTGCCTGGTTTATCCTGCCCATCATTTCCTTCTTTATCGCATTATTTTTAGGGAAGTATATTTACCGCCCCATGCGCAGAAGGGGATTAACCATGTCGAGGGCACAAAATGAGAACATGAAACCCATTTGGAATGCCCTGATTTTGATTATGTCCTTATACGTGGCATTTTCGATAGGCGCAAATAATGTGGCCAATGCTGCCGGCCCGATCGCATCCATGACAGCAAATGAACTTAACATCTCGATCGATAAAAATTTTACATTGATCATGATCATTTCGACTCTGATTGTTGCTCCAAGTTTTGGAATTGGAAGCTCCATTTTCGGACATAAAATTCTACAAAATACCGGAAAAGAAATTGTGCTTTTCGGTAAATTCGAAGCCGTAATTATTGCCTTTGTTTCTGCCAGCTTGTTACTGCTTGCTTCAATTATAAAAGGGATTCCTTCTTCTTTGGTTCAGGTAAATGTCGCAGCCATTTTAGGGATTGGGGTTGCCAAATTAGGTTCAAAAAACATTTTCAAAAAAACACAGGTAAAACGTTTTTTCCTGATGTGGATTATTGCTCCTGTCATTGCTTTTACATTGTCCTTATTATTCATTTATCTGGCCGATAAATTAGGCTATCTCTAATTTTCCCAGGCATTTAATATGATTTTTTCAATCCATCCGATATGGGTAAAATAATTATCCATATAAATATTCATAATAATATTTATATTCGTTTCAATTATTCACCAAATTATTAAAAACATGAACGAATTCAAAAAATTTATCAGTAAAGGTAATGTGATCGAGATCGCGGTTGGTTTGATCATGGCTACCTATTTCGGTGCAATTGTTAAGTCGTTGGTTAACGATATCCTGATGCCCCCGATTGGAATCTTGCTAGGGGGGATTGATTTTTCAGCCTTTAAAATTGTTATTCAACCAGGGGTGGCCGAATCGGTTAAAGGTGCCGGTGACAGCATTGCAGAAGTAGCAATATATTATGGCGTTTTCATTAATACCATTATCACTTTTCTGATTGTTTCGTTTGCCATTTTCATGGTTGTTAAAGTATATAACAAAATGAAAGAGAAAATGGAGAAGAAAGCAGAAGCTCCTATAACACCACCGGAACCTACCAAAGAAGAAGTACTACTGACCGAAATCCGTGATTTATTAAAGAAATAAAAATTAGGTTAAGCATACAAAAAAAGAGGCTAAAAAGACTTATTAACCAGTCAGATTGAGTTGAACATTGAGCGAAGTCGAAATGTGTCGAAATCTAGTTATAATTGATAATAAAACATCTCGACTTCGCTCGATGTGACAAGTTTTAGAATATGTTGACTTTTTGGACAGCCTCTTTTATACATCATTTTCCCTTCTATAAATTCTTCTCCGGATATAAATCATTCCATTGTTCCGGTTGATTTTTCAACTTTTTATCAAACCACGAAATGATGGTATAATGCCATTTGATGCGTTTCTTGTAATCCAAAATATGGTGATCCTGCCCATCAATCAATACCATTTCGACATCTTTGCCTAAAAGATTCAAAGCCGCATAATACTGTAAACTTTCGCCTGTTGGTACATTGGTATCGCTTGTTCCATGCAAAAGCAGAATCGAGTTCTGGAATTTATCGGCATTGTAAATCGGACTGTGTTCCACATAAATATCTTTACGGTTCCAGGGATAGCTGTTCTTTGTAGCACCTGCGCTGTATGAATATCCCCAATAGCCTTCACCCCAATAACTGGTAATGGAACTGATACCGGCATGAGAAATCGCGGTTTTAAAAATATCAGTCCTGGTTTGTAACAACATGGTGGTATACCCACCATAAGAAGCACCGATACAACCTACATTCGCAGCATCAGCAGATGCATGGGTTTTTAAAAACTCCTTGGTTCCATCGATAATATCATCAATGGCATCGAAACCCCAGCCATTAACATGTAAAGCTGAAAAATCCTGTCCAAATCCGGTTGCACCGCTGGGTTGCAACAAATAAACAATATAACCGTTAGCTGCCCAGTTATTCAAAGGATAACGCCCACCAAATGAACGTTCAACAGGAGAAGTTCCACCATAATAATTAACAATGACAGGGTATTTTTTATTTTGGTCGTAGTTTGGCGGATAATAAACCCGGCCAGAAATGGTTGTTCCGCTTTTATTAACAAAATTCCATTCTTCAGTTTTGCCAAATTTCACCTCTGCAAAGCGTTCTTTTGAAGGATCAGACAACAAAGTGCTCTTCCCCTTCTTTAAATCTAATGCGTAAAGTTTATTTGGAGTTGAAATACTGGTTCCTGTGTATACTGCCACTGGTTTACTATAAGCAATATCGATGTTGCCCAATACCTCAACCGATAACGGAATCTGCGTAAAAGTTTTTGATTTCAGATCGTATTTATACAAATTTTGATAGTCTTTTTCGGCTACCTCTAAATAGATTTCAGTAGCATTGTTCCAATAAGCTGAATTGATTGCCGGATCAAAATTTTTCGTAATCGGCTCCACGCTCTTTGTTTGCAAATCATAAAGATACAATTGCACATCGTAACTGTTCGGGATTCTTCCTTCACTCACATTTACCCCAATATTTCCGAAACATTCCGGAGCTCCCAGCACCAATAATGTTGACCCATCAGGAGAATAGGTGCAGTACCCATCATAAAGCTTGTTTTCCCAAATCGTGGATAATTCCAAGGTTTTCACATCCATTTCATACAAATTTTGCTTTGAGAATGGGACCTCATTATAATCCATTCGTGAAGTTGAAAACAAAATTTTTGAACCGTCAGCCTTAATATCGTGCAAGTTGGCTGAAAGATTACCCGCAGTTAATTGGGTAACATTTCCCGTTTTTACATCAATTTTATGCAAGAATGACCTTCCCCTGAAATAGGGCAGACGATCGTCCGATCCGAAAATACGCTTTAAGTCACCAGGTTTTTCAGCCTCTACATATTCGGAATAAATGATAAAATCTTCGGTAGGCGACCAGGTAAACCCAGATATATTTTGGATATCCTTAGCAATTGAGGTTTCAACCGAAGCGGCAATATCGTAAACAAACAGTTCCGATTTACCCTCAAAACTAACCGTATAACTTAGGCGGTCAGTACGTGGCAACCAACCTACATTTGCGATATCTTTATTCCTGATAAAGCTTATGTTCTTTTGACTCTCAAGATCATAAATTTCTGAATAGCTTATACTCTTTCCACTTCCGTGAGCCACTTCTGAATAGCGAATCAACACATACTTACCGGATGGAGAGATCTTAGCTGAAAAAACTGTTTTCGATTCCAGCACATCATTAATGTTAAAAGACCTTTCGGAATTCAGCCCTGTAACTGCTTCTCCAATGGAAAATTCAAAATTGGCAACCAGTTTCATGATCTCTTTTGAGCCAAGTACTTTAAGTCTGATCTGATGATTTCCGGTTTGAAGTTCAAGCTCGATCTTAGAATTTTTTAAATTGGAATTACCATTGGTTTTAATCAGTTCATTATCCAGATAAAGTTCGTATACTGCATTCAGGCTAAGGTTTAACGATCCTTTCATCCATCGGTCAACTGATAAATAACTTTGGAGAACAAATAAATCATTTTCTGCCTGCTGGTTCAAAACGATGCTGTCGGCGGCAATTTCAATGGTTGACCAACTTAACGATTTGTTATCGAAATCAACTTTGGTTTTACTAAGCAAATCTGAAACTTTGAAGGTTTTATCATCCACACTTTTCACCTCTGCAAAGGCAGGCATGTTTATTTTTTGAGGATTTGAAATCATCCATTTTTTTAATTCGACCGTTTTCTGAGCCCATAGAATTTGGGTCGAGATTAACAGCATCAGGAATAAATTAAGTTTTTTCATTTTCAAAATATTTTAATAAATGATTAGGATTTAAATTGATGATTGAAATATTTTTGTGCTTTTACTATCATTTTTATTGTATCTGCTTTGCTCACAAAACTTGGATTAAAATTATTTATCTGTTGACGAAATCGTCGTGCAATACCTGCATAAATGCTTTTGGGAAATACGGATCCAAGGGTTTTCCGTCATTCGCCGGATTCGAAACAAAATCGCCAATTTCCTGATCAAAATAGTAATATCCTTCAGGGGTCACATAGCCCCATCCTGAATTGAGCATATAAAAGGCGTGTGGATTCGAGCTGAAAAAATCGCGTGAAAACTTTGCTGAATCTGTTTCCCAACCAAGTTGATGGATCAGGGTTGTTCCAAGATCAGACTGCTGGCAGATCGTTTCAATTTTTTGCAACGAATCAAGCACTCCGCCGGTCCAGATCAATGGAATCCGGTAAGATTCAGGTTCCGTTACATTGGTTGGTCCCGGCACCAAACTTCCGTGATCGGAGGTTACAATGAGCAATGTATTTTCCCAAAGAGCAGATTTCCTGAATTCATCTATAAATACCCCCAAACAACTATCGGTATAAGCTACTGAATTCAGATATTTTTCATCATTTGAATTTCCTTTGATTTTCGAGTATGGTACATCATAAGGGGGATGACTGCTGATGGTATAAATGGTTTTCATGAAAGGTTCCTGCTCGCTCTTTAAATCTTCCAGAGCCCGTTCAAAAACAAAACCATCAGGGACCCCCCATTTCGACATTCGTCCCAATTCGGCCGGAAAATCAGATTTAGTGGTCAATTTCCCGAATTCTGCCTGTAGAACAAAGGTTTTTAAATTGTAAAAATTAATGTCGCCCCCATAGTAAAATGAAGTATGATAGTTTTTTCTGTTGAAATATTCAGGAAGCAAAGTTAAATTTTGTGCTTTTTCGGGATAAACCATGATCGAGGTTCTGAGTAAAGATGGATACCCGCCAAGTAGGGCAGAGATGCCACGATCAGAGCGATTGCCCGAAGCATAAAAATTTGAGAACGTGGTACTTTTGTTGTGCAGAGCGTTTAAGTTGGGTGTAATGTCCTGCAATCCGCCTAGCGGAGCGATGGCTTTGTTAGAGAAACTCTCCAGGATGATCAGGATGACATTGGGTCGTTTTTCAGGATCAAGTTTGATTAGCTGCGGTCTTGTAACGATGGTATCATTCTTTACATACTCATCAAAGATCCTAACACTCTCTTCATTGGTCATGTAGATGCATGGATTAGAAAGCCGATCCCTGGTATCAATAGATTTCGCAAAGTTCCATAAAAAGTTAGTGGCAGCCTGATTGACGTATAATTTCGAACTAAAAGCCACTGAACTCAGGTTTAATGGAGAGGTGTCCAAGCCTCCACGCATCGGGAAGATTAAAGATGCAACTAAAAACAATTGAACCAAAGCAGCAGTCCATTTTATGTTACCTTCCGGGAATAAACCTGATTTAAAGATCATTCGATAAATGAAAATAAAACCGGTGATAAAACTTCCTATAACGAACAATCCCAATAAAATATCAAAAAAGGCAAGCGATGACTTCAGCGATACCGTATCGTTGATGTAGTTAAAAATGGTCACATTAACTCTTGTCCCCCAGTATGGGTATAGCCCAAGATCGATGATGATAAGTAAGATTGAGATAAAAAGAAGCAAGAAAGTATAAAACCACATCAGTCGGTTAAGGAACCTTACGGGTATTATCGTTCGAAATACAACCAGCAACCCCGGCACTACTAAAAGATAACAGGCCGTTGAGATATCCATTATTAGTCCGTAACCAAATATTCCAACTATTTCACCGAATGACAAGTGTTTAGATAGATCAAGAGTGAATAGCAGAAACATAATTTTAGCAAGCCAGAATATCGCTATCCAGTAAATGAAATATTTAAATAGTTGTTTGTTATAGATCAATAATGATTTCATCCAGTCAGAACCTGTTATGATGTGTAAAGGCTTACAAAGATATAAAAACTGTCTTTCGGCTGAACCATCCTTGCTTTTAATTGAGTCAACGAAGAAATTGGGTTTCTTTGTTAATAAGTCAAAGATTTCATTTAAAAATACTTATTCATTTTTTTGAAATCAAAAAGTAATTCATAGATTCGTGTATTCATCATTATTGATGATACTTTAATATGAAATCAATCAAAATGAAAAATTTTATCAGTCTCACTCTTCTTTCAGGCTTCTTCTTTTCTTGCAATCATGATTCTAACCTAAATTATTCTCATCCAAAATCAACCATCATTGACCCAATCGAGATTGTGGCTGATAGTATCAAAATTGAAGGCGAATTAGGGCCTTTTTCATTAGAAAGAACAATTGTTCAGGAAGATAACGATCTTCAATTGCTGACATTTACCTTTACCTCTGATATTCCATCAGAATTGCCACCAATAAGCATCAAATTTGATTTTCCTTCGATTGACATCAATGGATTCTGGAATCCGGAAATTTCGGTTGATAAAGTGAATTATTATTCCAGCGCAATTACATCAAAAGCGTCAAGTTTCGCCCCTGTGCTTTCATTTTACAATAATGCTTTACAAAACAGAATTACAATCGCCCTTTCCGATGCTTTAAATCAATCCGAAATGATCAGTTATCTCCGAGAAGAAGATGTGAAATTTCATCCTGAAATCAGATTATTCCGTGAAAAAATGCCAAAAACTACATCTTATAAAATAACGCTGCGCATTGATACCCGAAACATCCCTTATTACAAAGCGATTGATAAAGTTGCTGAATGGTGGGTAACCGGCTCAGGTTATAAACCTATGCAGGTTCCTGATAATGCGAAAAAACCGATGTATTCAACCTGGTACAGTTATCATCAAAATATTACAGCTGACCAAATAGTAGCAGAATGTAAAATTGCCAAATCACTGGGTTGTGAAGCAGTAATTGTGGATGATGGCTGGCAAACAAAAGATGGCAACCGAGGTTATGCTTATACCGGCGACTGGAAACCTGATCGCATCCCTGACATGAAAGGATTTGTTGATGCAGTGCATGCCGAAGGAATGCAATTTATCCTTTGGTACTCATTACCTTTCATCGGTGAAAAAGCTCAAAATTATCCCAAATTCATTGGTAAGTATCTTCGCTATTGGGAAGGTCAGGGCACTTATGTTTTAGATCCAAGATACCCTGAAGTAAGGGAATTTATAGTGAACACTTACATCAAGGCTCTGGAAGAATGGAATCTGGATGGCTTTAAACTTGATTTTATTGGGAGGTTTACTGCAGTTGCCGATACTAAACTGACCAAAGAAAATGGCAGGGATTATGCAAGTGTAAACGAGGCCACCGATGCCCTGATGACTGAGATTACTAATAAATTAACGGAACTTAAACCTGATATTTTAATTGAATTCCGACAACCTTACATTGGTCCATTAATGCGTAAATACGGGAATATGTTCAGAGGTGTTGATTGCCCTAATAATGCTGTTGCAAATAGGATAGAAACAACAAATTTGCGTATTATGGCTCAAAAGACGGCAGTCCATAGTGATATGTTTATCTGGCGTGTAGAAGAACCGGTTGAAAGTGCTGCCCTGCAGATTCTCAATATTTTATTCAGTGTACCTCAACTTTCGGTCAGGTTAGAAGATATCCCTGAAGCCCATTTGGATATGATAAAATACTGGTTTGCTTACTGGAATGAAAACCGAAATGTATTATTGGATGGAGAATTCATTCCCTCAAATCCGGTTGCAAACTTCCCTATATTAACAACTGTTAATGATGGACATCAAATTACTGTAGTTTACGAGGATATGATCATTTCTGAGATCGGTGAGATTAATCGAATGGATCTTATCAATGCAAAAGCAAGTGATAAGATGATGTTGTTGCTTGACAAATCAGGCATGTACAGCATTAAGATTAATGATTGCACAGGTAAAATTCTTCTTGAGAAGGACATTTTATTGAATAAGGGAATCAAAGAATTTAGTGTTCCTCCATCCGGAATGATCTCTTTATCAATTAAAAAGTAAACTCTTCTTTACTTATTTTATCACGCATACCTTGATTAATATAGTATATCAACAAATATTCATTAGCGTAATAAAGAAAATTCTTAAAGTTGACAATCCCAATAGCAAGCCATAGCGTGTTTTTCCAACTTTATTTTAACAAACTGAAAATCGAATTTTCCTTTATTAACCCCTCTGCCTTTGGCATCCCTGCCTGCGGCAAAGCAGGTCCCCTATAAGAAGGGGAGAAAATTTAGAAACCCCGATGCAAGCATCGATGAACTTTAAGATTAGAACAATATATTTGATTCAATTTAATTATGACTATCTTTGTTTTTATTTATTCTAAATAAGAATAGCTAAAAAACAAACGCTAAATTTATCATACTGCTAAATAAACTGAAATGAGCATTGCTGTCCTGAACGAACAGGTTTCTTTAACAAGCTTCCTGAACTCTTTAAAACAAACATTTAAAAGTGCATTTTACGAAATTGATAACATCGAAGAATTTGTTCAAAAACGAGGCTTCCCTGATTTGGTTTTAAAAAAGATTATGGCCGCGAATCCGTTTTCTGTGGCTATCCCGACAGTGTATGGTGGAAGAGGTGTTAAAGTTAAAGAATGCCTGGGTGTTTTGGATGCCGCTTCTTACGAATCCCTTCCATTGTCTTTGGCCTTCGGAATTAACATCGGTTTATTTCTCGAACCCGTGGCTAAGTATGCAGATGAATCAATTAAAAAAGATATTTTTCATCGGTTCATGACCCAGCAAAATATGGGTGGGCTCATGATAACCGAACCTGATCATGGAAGCGATGCACTAAACATGAGGACTTCCAATGTCAAAAAGGGTTCGAATTATCACATTCAAGGAACCAAGCATTGGCAAGGTTTAACGGGAATGGCTGATTACTGGCTCATGACCTCGCGTCAGAAATTTAAAAATGGGGATCTGGCACGCGATATTGATTTTTTTATTTGTGACGAACAGCAACCCAATCAATCGATTCAGGTTGCTGAATACTACAACAATATAGGGCTCTACCCCATCCCTTACGGAAAAAACATCATCGACATTCATGTCCCTGAACAATTCAAACTTAAACCAGAAACCACCGGACTTAAACTAATGATGGATTTATTGCACCGGAGCCGTTTCCAATTCCCTGGTATGGGGATGGGCTTTATAAGGAGGATGTTGGATGAAGCCATAGATCAAACAACTTCCCGATTTGTGGGAGGTAAATCTCTGATGTCCCTGGATCAGGTGAAGCATCAGGTTTCACGGATTCAAAGTGCTTTTACTGTAAGTTCTGCAATGTGCTCGCGAAGTGCAGGTTTTAGCGGTATTGAAAATAATCTGGCCGATTCGGCTGTAGAAGCCAACAGCATGAAAGCTTACATTACCGATTTGATGCAGGAGTCGGCCCAAACCCTGACCCAGCTTAATGGAGCGAATGGTTATAAAACCGAAAGTGTGGGCTCAAGGGGCATCATGGATTCCAAGCCTTTTCAAATATTTGAAGGCTCAAACGAAATGCTTTATACCCAAATTTCGGAAATGGTGATCAAGCTTATGGGAAGACATAAAATTTCGAATCTCTCTGATTTTTTAAAAAATTACCATCTCACCGAAAATATTGCCGATTACTTTAAATCTCTTTTAGATTTTAAAGTCGACATCAATTTACAACAACGAAAAATTGTTGACCTGGGTAAAATTATCAGTCGTGTAGTTTCAGCAAATCATGTTGCAGTATTGGGTGCAAGAGGTTTTCGGTCCGATTTAATTAATGATGGGTTAGAAACCATCAAACATGAAATTTCGATGCTGGTAAGTTCTTATAAATTCAAAACAAAAATTTCACCCATTGAGGAATATAAAGATAAAAGTTCGTGGCTGGCATTTTGTTAATTCCATTCTGTTCTGACTTTATAATCTGTCATATATCGGATTAATGCATAGGAAATTTAACTATATTACTTCTTTACTTTTATTATTGGCTTTTCTTTCGCCTTCATTAATTAAACTTGGACATCACCACCAGTATGCCTCATCAGAAACATTAAATGATCGACAATCCCATTTTTCTGTCGAGAAATGCCCCATATGCAATTTCGAATTATCGAATTTTCTGTCAGGAATCGAACATATTGATCTGCAAAACGGGCAACCCAACGATGCTTATTTTAATATTTACAACTCCCGGTATAATTTAAATCATTCACAATTTTCATTTTTATTACGTGCCCCACCAAAAGGATAAATTTCAATTATAACACCATTTTCGTGGTGTTTGAATATTTAGTCAACATTTAATGCTTAATAAAATGAAAAAGATATTAATTCTTTGCATTATGGTATTGTCGTATCATATCGCAAATTCACAAAACAAAATTGCAGGGAATATAATAAATGAAGATAATGAACCGATGACCGGTGCTACGATCTTCATTTCAGACTTAAAAATTGGTGCAGTGTCGGATAAAAACGGGGCTTATCAATTAAATAATTTACCAAACGGAAAGATCAGGATTCAGTTTTCATTTATTGGTTACGCTAACCAAATTGCAACCCTTGAATTAAAAGGAACAGATGCTGAAATAAACATCATATTGATACGGACAGCGGTTGAGGCGGATGAAGTAGTGATCTCCGGCTTTAATAATTCCACGCAGCATAGTAATGCTGTTAAAATTGATGTTTTAAAACTAGATCCCCACACCATCAAAACAACACCAACTTTTTCTGAAGTACTTACCCAAGTGCCTGGTGTTGAAATGATTTCTAAAGGAAGTGGTGTTTCAAAACCTGTTATCCGCGGACTTTCGATGAACGATATTTTGATTTTAAATAATGGCGTTCGATTTGAAAATTACCAATATTCCGACCATCATCCAATTGGAATCGACGAATTCGGAATTGAAAATGTTGAAATTATAAAAGGGCCCGCATCTTTGCTTTATGGTTCTGATGCTATAGGTGGGGTCATCAATTTTATAAAGGAAAAACCCGCCCCTGTCGGCACTGTTATTGGCGATTACAATATGCAATTATTTTCAAACTCGTTGGGAATGACGAATAATCTTGGGATCAAAGGTTCAACAAAGAATTTTCATGCCAGTTTTAGAATCGGGAATAAAACAAATGCAGATTATTTACAAGGTGGTGGTGAATTTGTACCAAATACTCGCTTCAGGGGCACAACAGTGCTATTGAACGCAGGTTTTACGAATCACAGAATGGCGTTAAACTTGTTTTATGATTATGGGACCCATAAAATCGGTCTGGCAGAAGAAGATGCCATCGATTATGTAAAAGAACAAGGCAGGGGGCGTGACCCAAAAGTATATTATATGCTGTTCGGGAACCATTTACTATCAGCTCAAAATAAATTTTTCCTTAATAAATTCAAATTAGAAATTAATTCAGCCTTTCAAAAATCTGGTTTGATGCATTCGGAGGGACCAAATTACATCGCAATTGAAATGTCACTGCAAACCCTAACTTACGAGAGCCGCCTGTACCTTCCATCAACCATAAATTCTGAAATTCTTATTGGCCTTCAGGGGCTTAATCAAATAAATACAAATTTAAATAATAGGGAAACGAAGTTATTGCCCGATGCCACTACAAATAATTATTCGGTATTCGGTTTATTGCAATATACTTTTTTCGGTAAACTAAAATTGCAAACCGGTATCCGCTATGATAATAAATCCATTACAACCCAGGCAATTGGTTCCCCGTCAGATCCGATGAATTATCGTGCCGCTTTTGACAAGCATTATGGAAGTTTCAGCGGTTCATTTGGATCTACCTATAATTTATCGGAAAGTCTTTTGTTTAGAGCCAACTTTGCAGCGGCATACCGTACCCCAAATATTGCTGAGCTTACATCAAACGGGCTACACGAAACCCGTTACGAAATTGGGGACCATAATCTTCTGCCTGAGAAAGCATACGAAACCGATTTAAGTTTTCATTACCATAAAGCTAATTTCACTTTTGAAATTGCAGGATTTTACAACATTATCAATGATTATATTTTTATTTCCCCGACAAATGAATTAACAACTTCAGAGATTAATATATATAGGTATCGACAGGCAAATTCAACTTTATTTGGAGGTGAATTGGATTTACATATTCATCCTAAGCTTATAGAGTGGTTGCATTTTGAAACCACATTTTCATCGGTTACCGGCAAGCAAAAAAACAATGATTACTTACCTTTGGTACCGGCGAACAAATTACGTTTTGAATTGAGGGCAGAAAAAGGAAATTTAACATTTTTGAAAAAAGCATACATTTCAATTCATACAACTACTGCATTCAATCAAAATAATCCAGCTCCCGACGAAACACTGACGACTGGTTATACGCTATTAGACTTAAGTGTTGGGGGTAAAATAAAAATGAAGAATCAATTTATGAATATTAGTCTAAGCTTAAATAACCTTTTTGACGAGAAATATGTCGACCATTTATCTACTTTAAAAGAAGTAGGTTTATACAATCCTGGCAGAAACATTGCATTAAACCTGAAAATACCATTTACGGCAACCAAAGAAGCAAATGAATAATATAATCTCCAAGAAAGTGACACTTTGGTTTTAAAAGTCATGCAGTTTTATGACCAGATAGAGGTATTATCTATCTTGGTATAGCTAATACTTTTATCAAATTTCAAATACGCTACACTTCATCCATTTTTATTAAATTTACGCTCAATTGAAATTAAACATAATCACGACAAACATGAAAAACAACGCTATAAATTCCCGCATTCTCTTAGTGGTTTTTTTATTTTTATTCACCACGCTTCTTCCTCTTCAGGCACAAATCATAAAACTAAAACTGATTGAAACAAGTGATGTCCATGGGGCCCTTTTCCCGTGGGATTTTATCAACAATAAGCCTACCTCTGCTTCACTTGCACAAGTTTATACCTACGTGCAAGCACAAAGAGCAGATAAGAGCCAATCTGTCATTTTGTTGGATAACGGTGATATATTGCAAGGTCAACCTTTGGTTTATTATTCAAATTTTGAGAAGACTGAACCCGAACACATCTGCGCCCGGGTCATGAATTATATGAATTACGATGCGGCCACGATTGGGAATCATGACATAGAAGCCGGGCATCCGGTGTATGATAAATTAGAAAAAGAATTTAAGTTTCCATGGATGGCAGCTAACGCGGTGAACACAAAAACAAATCAACCCTACTTCAAACCCTATACAATTCTCGACCGCGATGGAATAAAAATCGCGATTCTTGGTTTGATTACCCCGGGAATCCCGATGTGGCTTCCCGAAAATATTTGGAGTGGGATCGATTTTCAGGATATGATTTTAAGTGCCAGCAAATGGGTCAAAATAATTAATGAAACAGAGCATCCCGATGTGTTGATTGGTCTTTTTCATGCCGGATTAGATGCGAACTATAATGGTCAGACTGCCGATATGGATCGGAATGAAAATGCAGCTCAGTTGGTTGCTGAGCAAGTGTCCGGATTTGATGTGGTTTTTGTCGGGCATGACCATAAAAGCTGGAATAAAACAATTAAGAATACTGATGGGAAAAATGTTCTGATTCTAGGCACTCTGAGTTCAGCCCGAACCGCAACTGAAGCCACGGTAATTTTAAATAAAAACAAAGAATCCGGTAAATGGGAAAAAGAAACAACAGGGAATGTCATTCAGATTAAGGATTTTAAACCCGATGATGCTTTTATGAATCAATTTGCACCTGAAATGGAAGAAGTAAAAGCTTATGTGGCAAAACCGATTGGTACATTTACGGAAACAATTTCAACACGTGAATCCATATTTGGTGACTCCCCTTTTGTTGATCTTATTCATCACATTCAACTTGATTTAACGAAAGCTGATGTTTCCTTCGCGGCCCCACTATCCTTTAATGCCGAGATTAAAAAAGGGGAAGTTTATGTAAGCGATATGTTTAATTTGTACAAATTCGAAAATCTTTTATATACCATGAAGATGAGTGGCCAGGAAATCAAGGATTATCTAGAATACTCATATGGTCAATGGTTTAATGAGATGAAAAATTCGGACGATCATTTGCTGAAATTTAAACAAGATGCCAATGGAAATATTACACTCTCGAACGGAAATCCTCAGTTAGCAGCAAATTATTATAATTATTCATCTGCAGCCGGCATAAATTATACAGTTGATGTTACAAAACCGGCAGGTGAAAAAATCGTCATTAAGTCAATGGCCGATGGGAGATCCTTCGATTTAAAAAAGAATTATATCGTCGCTCTAAATTCATACCGGGGCAACGGTGGTGGTGGCCATTTAACGGTTGGTGCGAAAATTCCAGCGAATGAAATTACCGGAAGAATTATCAATTCAACGCCTAAGGATCTTCGTTACTATTTGATGAAATGGATTGAAAAGGAAAAAACCGTCTCACCCAAAGCTTCGGGCAACTGGAGTGTAATACCGAATGAATGGTGGCTAAAAGGTAAAGAAAAAGACATGAAGCTCATATTTAAATAATCGTTCTTAAATTAGCGGTCGAAAAATAGATGGAATGACAATATTCAGAATATTTGCACTCTTTTTTGCACTTACCTTTATAAGTGCTTGTTCGACTAAAAAAGGGTCCCCTGATATCAGTTCGAATAAAGTTGTTCCATCAACTCAGCAGATTTTATATCAACAAATGGAGATGGTCGGGTTTATTCATTTTTCGATCAATACTTTCACGAATAAAGAGTGGGGATATGGCGATGAAGATGAGCAATTATTCAATCCAACCGAACTTGATGTGGATCAATGGGTTCAAGTCGCTAAATCCTGCGGGATAAAGGAACTGATCCTAACGGCAAAACATCACGACGGATTCTGTTTATGGCCCAGCCAATATACCGATCACAGTATCAAAAACAGCCGGTACAAAAATGGCAACGGTGATATAGTCAGGGAATTTGTTGATGCCTGCAGAAAACATGAGCTGAAGATTGGCTTATATCTTTCGCCATGGGACAGAAATCATAAAGATTATGGAAATCAAACCTACATCACTTATTACAGAAATCAATTAAAGGAATTACTTACAAAATACGGTGAAATTAACGAAATATGGTTTGATGGGGCCAATGGCGGTGATGGGTTTTACGGCGGTGCAAATGAGACCAGAAAAATTGATAATAAAACTTATTATTATTGGGATGGAACCATAAAACTGGTGAAAGAATTACAACCGAATATTTTAATATTCTCTGACAGTGGACCGGATATTCGATGGGTAGGGAATGAAAATGGATCGGCGGGTGAAACTTTTTGGTCAACCATAAATCGGCACAAAATTAGCATCGGGGCGTCCGACGTTAATTATCTGAATATCGGTGAACCAAAAGGTAGCCATTGGGTTATTGGACAGTGCGATGTTTCGATCCGGCCCGGCTGGTTTTACCATGAAGCGGAAGATACTCTGGTGAAAACCCCTCAGGAACTGGTCGATATTTACTATAAATCGGTTGGCAGAAATGCGGTATTTCTGCTCAACCTCCCCCCTGATAAAACCGGCGAAATTCACCCAAATGATGTAAAAGTTCTTCAGGAATTTAAAAAGATTATTGATGAGACTTTTAAAGTAAATTTGGCATCGAATGCTGAATGTAACGCTGATAATTATAGACTCAATAATGAAATGTTTTCTCCTGATCATATAATTGATGATGACCCGGAATCCTACTGGGCAACAGACGATGGTATCAAGTCAGCAGAACTAATCATTGAATTAAATGATAAGACTGATTTTGACCGTATTTTAATCCAGGAACCCATTAAATTTGGACAGCGGATCAGTAAATTCGAGGTTCAAATTGACAATCAGAATAGTTGGGAAACCGTTTTTGAAGGAACAACCATTGGTTATAAGAGATTGATCAGGATTAACCCTGTTTCTGTATCGAAGATAAAGTTAAAAATCATTGAGGCAAATAATATTCCGGCAATTTCAAATTTCGGCTTATTCAAATCTTCTGAGAAAAAAAAGGCAATTTTATAGTTTACTTTCCAAAAAACAAGGGATGGCGTCCCATATTGGATGCCATCCCTTATTTACACTTTCAAAAGCAAATTTGATTATTTCTTCCAATTCGGCAATCGGCCTTTGGTTACAGGCGCATTCATGGTTCCTAATTTTTGATCCATCTTTTCGAATTCAGCTTTTAAGGCTTTCACTTCTTCCAAAATGGGCGCAAACTCATCGGCAGCGATCTCATAACTGCGTTTCGATGAACCGGGCACGTTCGATGTAGAACCATAGATATCGTAAATAGCACTTCCGGCTCTTCTGTTTAAAGCGTAAGGTGCATCCAAATCAAGCTCTCCATAGGTTCTGTCACCATTCAATTTTATGCGAACTGCTTCGAGTTTATCCTCAAGCCCGATAACTTCTTTTAAAAGTTGAACCGCTTTTTCACCGGAAAATGCTTTGGTTGCAGCTTTATAAGGTGCAATCCGGTCATTCAATTCCCTGATCACTGTAGAAGTCGCTCCGAGCGCTTCAACCAATTTCACTGATTTTTGCTTAAAGACTGTCATTTCTTTGTAGTCCTTTGCAGGAAGCGTCCTGTTATTTAATTCATTAATTTTAAAAGAAATGGGACCGGCAAGTTGGGCTATTTCGCCTTTTATATTCTTTGCCAGGCTTACTTTATAAGTTCCGGGTAGAACAAAAATACCTGATGATTCCAAGCCCTTTGTTTGTGCAGCATCGCTTGCATCAACTGTATTCATGGCAGGATATTGCATATCCCAAACCATTTTGTTTAATCCTTTTTTAACCGAGCTTCTTAATTCCCTTACGAAATTTCCTTCCTCATCAGTTATGGTGAAAATTAAGTATGATGGAAACTCCTTGCCTTCTGCCTTGAATTCTTCCATGCTTGGATAAGGGATATTCTCATTATCCTTGAATGCTTTGGCTTCGCGTTTGTTTCGCTCTGCTTTCAAGCTAATGACATCTTCTTTTACCCAATAAGTAAAAATGGCTCCTTTTTCAGGATTTGGAGCACTGAAATAGTCTTCCCCCTGAAATCCTTTTTCTTCACTTCCCAAACCACCTAAAGGTTTCCAGGTATTAAACATCAAAGCATCTTTAACTGCAAACAAATGTCCGTCTCTGCTTGCCAGTTCCTGGCTTAATTCGCGTAATGGTGCATAGTTATCCAGGATGTAAAAACCTCTTCCAAATGTTGCCACTACTAAATCGTTCTCGCGTTCCTGAATCATCATATCCCTGACATTGGCAGTTGGAATACCTGCTTTCAATGCCTTCCAGTTTTGTCCGCCATCCAGCGTCACGAATACGCCATACTCTGTACCGGCAAATAAAATATCAGCATTAACATGGTCTTGTTCCAATGCATAAACAGCACCTTTTTCAGGAAGATTAGCTGAAATGTTTACCCATGTCCTGCCCTGATCTGTACTTTTATAAATATAAGGTTTGAAGTCGCCCGCTTTATGGTTATTAAAGGCAGCAAATACGGTATTTACATCATGCTTGGAAGCAAGAAGATCGTAAACATAGGTATATTCAGGTACTCCTGGAAATTGATTAATTTGTCTCCAGCTTTTACCATCATCTTCGGTAATATTGATTTGTCCGTCATCAGTTCCGGCATAAAGCAATCCTGCTTTTAACCTGGATTCATCCAGTGATATACAGGCACCATATCGGGATGTAGAACCATTTTTTGCAATGGCATCCATGGGCCAAATCTTACCCATTACCGGCCATAGATTACGGTCAATATTCCGATCAAGTTCTCCGCTGATCACTTCCCAGGAATCACCCCGATCTGTGCTTTTAAAAAGTTTATTGGCAGCAAAATAAATGGTTATTCCGTGTGGACTGACCAATAATGGTGCATCCCAATTCCAGTTATATTCTGCTTCGCCTTTGCCCGGTTTTGGCTGAATTGAAACCGATTCACCACTTCTCTTATCAAAGCGATCAAGATTTCCATGTTGAGATTGAGTATAAACGATATTTGGATCTACCGGGTCCGCTCCTGATTCGAATCCATCACCGGTTGAGGTTACAATCCAATCGGACGTTACGATTCCATGGGCACTAATATTTTGAGAAGGTCCCAATAAGCTATAATTATCCTGGGTTCCTCCCATTACATTATAAAATGGCAGGGCATTATCGACATGGACCTTATAGAATTGAGTTACAGGTAAATTTGTGAAAAATCTCCAATTTTGCCCGTCATCAAATGATTCATAAAGACCACCATCTCCACCTTCAAGAGTATGAAGTGGGTTTTTTGGGTCGATCCATAAAGCATGGTTATCCCAATGTTTACTTTTCTCGCCACGGGTCCTAAATGTTTTACCTCCATCATCAGAAATCAATGTGAAAACATTCATCAAATAAACACGGTTTGGGTTTACCGGATCTGCAATCACTTCCTGATAATAGTTTCCACTGGTAACCGTATTGCTCATTTTTTCCCATGAAGCTCCCCGATTGGTACTTTTAAAAAATCCGGATTGACCTTCTTTGGCTTCAACCACGGCATATAATATTTCCGGATCGGCAGGTGAAATGTCCATTCCAATTCTACCTTTGTCACCACTTGGCAATCCTTTATTGATCTTAATCCAGCTTTTACCTGCATCGCTTGATTTATAAATTCCGGATTCAGGACCTCCTCCCAGGTATGTCCATTGTCGGCGCTGACGTTGGTGAGCAGTTGCGTAAAGCACTTTAGAATCTCTAGGATCCATGTGTACTTCATTAAATCCGGTGTATTCGCTCACTTCCAAAACCTTTTGCCATGTTTTTCCACCATCAATTGTTTTATAGATGCCTCGATCGCCACCGGCACTCCAAACCGGTCCATAAGCTGCAACATAAACGATGTCAGAATTATTGGGGTCAATGGCAATCATTCCAATATGCTCAGATTTTTCCAAACCCACTTTTTCCCAACTGGCTCCTCCATCAATGGTTTTATATAGCCCATCGCCATAGGATAAACTGCGTTGATTATTATTTTCCCCGGTTCCAACCCAAACTACATTGTGATTATTCGGGTCCATGGCAAGACAGCCGATAGAATAAGAACCCTGATCATCAAATACCGGTGTGAAAGTAATTCCCCTATTTGTGGTTTTCCACACTCCACCTGCAGCTGCTGCAACATAAAATTCACTGTTATCTTCAGGATTGACTGCTAAATCAGAAAGTCTTCCGGAAGTGAGTGCAGGCCCAATACTTCTGAATTTAAAAGCATTGAACGAAAAGTCTTTTAAGACATCGGTTTGCTCTTTATCCTGTTTTTTATCCTTTTTGCTTTGCTGTGCCTGACTAACAGGAATAATGGTCATGATGGCCAGCAAAGAAATTAAAATGTTTAGTTTCAAGGTTTTCATAATTAAATTTTTAGATCCAGGATATAAGTAACAAGATGCTAGACTGAATTTTATAATTATAAATTATTGTTTTCAAGCAATGTTCTATTGTCTTCAACTTTATCAAGGATGTTTAGAAATAATAAGATTTTAGTAACGGGAAAGTTAGGAATAATTTCTTAAATACAATAACTATAAACCAAGCACAATTCTACAAAAAATATGTAATTTCGATGAAAAATCATCAGGGAAGATACCCTTGGATAAAGTTTTTATCTTCTTAATTATCAATATCAATGACTGAAATAAATCTAAAAGAATTACTCCGTCCGTATCAGTTAACTGATTTTAGTTTTAAAAAATTAGAAGGCTATATCAGCACGAATTTTGAAATTGTTACGAGTGGCGGCAAAAAAATGGTTTTTAAGTACTACCCTGATGAAACCGAATTCAGCTTTATTTCAGAAGAAAGCAGACTCGTAAGCTATCTGGCTAAAAAATTAGATTTTTCCTTTTCCGTAGCGTTTAAAAATATTGATGGTAAGGAAATTACACATTATCCTGATGGTTCATTTTCAAGATTATTAAATTATATTGAAGGAGAATTTCTGGCCGAAACCGATCAAACGAAGAAATTACTATATCAGTTTGGTAAACGGATTGCCCAGATGGACAAGGAATTATCAAATTTTCAAAGTGATACAATTGCAGTTCGTAAAATTCATTGGGACCTTCAACATTGCCTGCTTAATTGGCCAAAAGCAAAACTGATCCAAAATCACGTTCATAAAAAATGGGTTGATTATTATTTCCAGCAATTCCGGGATGAGGTCCTACCACATTTACCTGAACTAAGATCTCAGATTATCCATGGTGATTTGAACGATTGGAATGTTTTGACAAAAGAGGAAGATATCTCGGGTTTTATCGATTTTGGTGACATGGCCCATTCCCCGCTCATCAATGAAGTTGCCATTGCACTAACCTATGTGATGTTTAATAAAGCTGAACCGCTTGAATCTGCAAAACTTTTATTGAAAGGATATCATGAAACATTTCCCTTGTTTAAGGAAGAATTGGAATTACTACCGTATTTGATAGCTTCCCGATTAGGTGCCAGTCTTTGTCATTCAGCAGATGCAAAGTCAAAAGCAAAGGATACTTCCTATATTTTAATTAGTGAAAAACCGGCACTGGATTTACTGGAAAAATGGGTCACTTACAATCCTCAAATGCTAAAAAACACCTTTCTTAAAGCATGTGGCTTTGCCATTCCAAATACTGAAAAGCTTAGAGAAGAACTGCTTACCAGTAGGCGAAAATATTTCGGGAAGTCACTTTCTTTGAGTTATGAAAAGCCGATTTACATGCAGCAAGCTGCCTTTCAGTATATGTATGATGCACATGGAAACAGTTATCTGGATGCATACAATAATATCCCGTTGGTTGGGCACAATCATCCAAAAATTAACGAAGCTATTGCCAAACAACAGCGTAAATTGAATACGAATACCCGTTACCTTTATGATCCGTTGATGGATTATGCCGAGCATCTCCTCTCCTATTTTCCTGAACCATTAAATAAAGTGTTTTTTGTAAACTCTGGAAGTGCTGCTTCTGATTTAGCCATCCGACTGGCCCAAACTTATACGGAAAGGATTCATTCGCTTGTTTTAGAGCACGGGTATCATGGTCACACGCGATCGGCTATTGAAAATAGCGCTTATAAATTTGATGGTCCCGGAGGAAAAGGAAGTAATCCTTACGTTCATAAATTGCCCTTACCAAATGCATTTAATGGCCTGTTTAACAATGGCAATGAATATTTTGAAGATGCGAAAAAACGTATTGAAGAACTCATCGCATCGGCACAAAGACCAGCCTATTTTATAAACGAACCTATTTCAGGATGTGGAGGCCAGGTTCCGTTGGCTCCCGGATACTTAAAATCGATGAAGGACTATTTGAAATCAGAAGAAATTTTGACGATTACCGATGAAGTACAAACAGGATTTGGGAGGTTGGGAACACATTTCTGGGGATTTGAATATCACGGAATTATCCCTGACATTGTTGTAATGGGAAAACCCATGGCCAATGGCCATCCTGTGGGAGCTGTTGTCACAACAACAGAAATAGCCGATGCTTTCGCCAACGGGATGGAATTTTTCAGTTCGTTTGGTGGAAATCCGGTTTCAATGAAAGCAGCCAAAGCTGTTTTAGAAGTTGTTGAAGAAGAAGGACTCCAAAAAGAAGCATTAGAAACAGGCAATTACTACAAATCCAGGCTCAATGAACTTAAAAATGGCTACCCCGTTATCGGAGATGTTCGAGGTGCAGGATTGTTTTTAGGTGTTGAAATTGTTCATCCCACAGATTTATCGCCGGATACTTTGCTGGCTCGAACAATCAAGGAAGAATTAAAAGAAGGCTTTGTATTAACCAGTACCGACGGGCCTTTCGACAATGTAATCAAGACGAAACCCCCACTCTGTTTTAACAAAAAAAACGTGGATGAAGTTTGTGACAAGATGGAAAAAATCCTAAAAAAATTATAGAAATCCTAACATTTAGAAAGCGCACCACTGCTACCATTTTTTTTTAGGTTTAATAAAAATGGACTCATCTATCGGTTTATTAAACTCAATAGATTTAATTTCCATCACTCCACCACCCAATTTACGGCTTTCATCCTCGTCTATGAGTTTATCCGAAATCGTTTCCGTTTTAAAGGCAACTGCAATGCCGTCAATTACCCGATAATTGCTGAATAAGATTGTAGCTGTAATTGTATCGCCTTGAAACACACGTTTGGTTGATTGTTTAATGATGTAAAACGATTTAGCATCCATTAAAACATCTGTTATCAAAGTATCCTGATCCGTAACTTTTAATTTAAAAACCTTCTTTTCCTCAATAAGTTCAGTTCCATCCAAAATAACCGATAAGCCCTTTTCTTCCTTCTTAAACAATATTCCGCCATACTCCCTGCTTTTTTTAAGTATCGCTAATTGCGAACCGTAAATATCACTTATCCCATTCATCGGATTCAAGGACCAGGCCTTATCTTCATCCAAAACTTGTATCCATTCATTTCCCATGAAAATACGTTCATGATAATATTTTGAAGGCTTTTTAATGATGGTTTTGAAAGGAATTTTTTGAGTGCCCAAATAATTTTCGCCGATAATCGTAATGGTTTCTATCCCCTTTAATTTTTCAAAACCCATGACTTTTGAATGCGACTTCAATATCTCCTCCAAATTTTGTGCTTGCAGGCTGATAAAATAAAGACAAAAGAAAATGATGATTAAAAAAAAGAGCCTTTTCATGCTTTCAATTTTGCTTATTATTTATAAAGTTATTAGTCATTTAATCAAACAATTCCTCGTGGCTTGCCTCGAGGGTTCCTAATACTCTCCTCTGAAAATCAGGGGACCTGCCTCGCCGTCAGGCAGGGATGTCAGTCGAATGACTGACAGAGGGGTGAAATAATGAAAATTCGGTTCTCAATTTTAAGAATTTTCTTTATTTCATCACTGATCCCCCTACTTTTCTTTTCAAATGTAAATAAATTATTTTTAAGTAAAAGAACCCTGTTGCCATACACTTTCATCCTGAAATATGAAGTATTGGTATAAATGTTTACCTCTACTTTTTTTATTCACTCAATTAGTTTTAATTTGGATATCTAAATTCACCCACTAAATGATTTATTTTACATTCTTTGAACTTATTTAACTCTATAAAAATGAAAAAATTGCTCCTTTTTATCTCGTTATCCTTTATGAGTATTACTCTGTTCTCACAATGGAATTATTATAGCCAGTATGGGTTAATCCCTGAAAAACAACTTGATGAAATTATTGGCGAAGCCTCCGGTGAACAGGCATTTAAACATATTTTAGAGATGGCAGCATACAACCGGCCACGTCCATTGGATGAATATGCAACAACTTTGATGGAATCAAATTATGTAATTTCAGTTTTAAAAGGATTTGGTGTAGAAAATGCCCATATCGAACGATTCGGAAAAACAAGCACCTGGAAGGGTTTGAAAGGGAAATTATGGGAAATCAGCCCTAAGCTCCAAAAAATTGTTGATTACGATGATTTGCCTTTATTTCTGGCATCAGGCAGTAATAATGCAGATGTAACAGCCGAATTGGTTTGGGTTGGAGAAGGGACAAAAGCTGAGCTTGAAATGAGCGATATTAAAGGTAAAATTTGTTTTACTTCCGGTAGTCTTGGCAATTTGAGTGCGATGCTAGAAAAAGGTGCATTGGGAGCTGTGACTTATGAAAACGATCGGGCATTAATTGATCCGCTACAAATTCCAACCAGTGGAATGAGAGTTCGCGGTGAAAACGCGAATAAAGGGTTTGCCTTCAGGGTGACAGCTCGCGATGGTTGGGTTTTACGCGATCGATTGTTAAGAGGCGAAAAGATAGAGGTTCATGCTGAAGTAGAAGCGACAACTGTTGAACTGGACTTACAGGTCCCGACCTGTGTAATCGAAGGAACAGAACCTGACGGAGAAGAAATCATTTTTAGCGCTCATATTTTTGAAGGTTATGTGAAACAGGGAGCAAACGACAATATTTCTGGAAGTGCTTCATTATTGGACGTGGTAAGGGTTTTAAAAACACTTTACGATGAGAACCGATTGGAGCGGCCCAAACGAAATATCCGTTTTATATGGGTACCTGAATTTTCAGGCACCATCCCATGGGTAAATGCGCATATGGACATTATGAAACGAACCCTGTGCAACATCAATATGGACATGGTCGGACTGAAAATTGCCGAGAATTTATCTGCATTCAACCTTCATAGAACAACTATGGGAAATCCCCACTATATCAATGATGTGATGGCCTGCTATTTTCGTTATGTTGGAGAGAATAATCATGCCCGGTTAACTCCCGTATCGCGCGATCTTTTCCTTAAACCGATAGTTGCTCCAACAGGTTCGGAAGAACCATTTTATTATAATATTGAGGCCAATAATGGTGCATCCGATCATTCGGTATTTAATGATTGGTCGGTAAGGGTGCCCGGAATCATGATCATTACCTGGCCCGATCCTTTTTATCATACTTCCAACGACAGGCCACAGGCTTGCGATCCGACACAATTAAAAAGGGTTGTTTTTTTAGGTGCAGCCACAGCTTATACCATTGCTTCAGCTAATGACGAAACGGCCATGAAAATTGCCACCGAAATACAGGGAAATGCCATGCAACGCATGGGTCATCAATTAACCATCAGTTCGGTTCAGGTTGCCAATGCGACAAAATCCGATTTTGCAGAAGTTTATAAAAATGGAATCTATAATATTGATGCCGTCTATCAAAATGAAAAAGAAACACTTGAAAGTGTTTTCGAATTATTTGTTGATAAAGCTACGATGAACAAATATTTGAATGCGCAACTTCAATCGTTAAATCAAATTTATTCAAGTAATTTAAAAGCAGCTGAAGAACAAATGAAGATGCGAAGTACTCAAATTTCACTGTCACCGATAAAATTTAAACCTACAGCATTGGAAATAAATGCCAGTAAAATAATTCCGGTTCCAACTTCAAGAGTTAGTGAAAATGGATACCGTGGTTATGGTAAATTTATCAGTGAATTATCAAAAGAAATTAAGGATAAATATCCCTATCCTTCATTGATGAGAACTTCCGGTGAACTAAATCTGCTTTGCAATGGAAAGCGTAACGCCTTAGAGATTAAAAAAATGATTGATGTTCAATATCCCACTAATACAGATTTAGAAGATGTTTTGAATTACCTTGAAATCTTAAAACAAGCAGGGTTGGTTACCTATTAAAAGTAGAGTTAAAGAGCCGGTTTTTTTCCAGAAAAAGCCGGCTCTTTTATATGGTGAAAATTAAATTATTTTGATTTTTAATTTAGATGGCTTATGTTTGAAGTAATTAGGGAATTTTTGACATCCCTAATCCATTAAATTTCAATTAAAATAGTCTGGTACAAACTAAATTTTCTAAACATGAAAACAAACAAAATTTTACTTGGAGGGATCGTGGCAGCTGTTACTTTCTTTTTTTTAGGATGGTTAATCTATGGAATGTTATTAATGGATTTTATGCAAAGCAATTCGGATCAAAGTATGATGAAAGCCGAAGAAGACATGGTTTGGTGGGCCATGATTGTGTCTAACCTGGCTTCAGGATTTTTATTGGCCTTATTACTATACTGGACAAACACCAAGAGTTTTGCCGACGCAGTAAAAGTAGGTGGAACCATAGGATTGTTAATGGCATTTGCTGTTGACCTGAGTTTTTACTCGATGAGTAATATGTTTTTTAATTTTACCCCGGTCATTGTTGACACAATCATCAGTGCGATAATGTGGTCATTAGCAGGCATTGCAGCCGTTTGGGTGATGGGCTTGGGAAAGAAAGCGTAGATAAATTTAAAAGGGTGACATCCTGCAGGGTGTCACCCTTTTTCAATTATTTAAATTCCACAGGGAGAATAAAGTTTACGGAAACTGCTTTGTTTCTCTGTTTTCCAGGTGTCCAGGTTTCCATTCCCATCACTATGGTTGCAGCACCTTTACCAGCCAAATCATTATCCTGTTCGATAGTTTTGATATTGGTAGCTTTTCCTTCTGCATCAACAGTGAAACCAACCTTTGCTTTTCCTTTGATCTTTTCATCATTGGCAAGCTTTGTTTGCATATCTGTTACATATTTCCTCAGTGCGTTATGACCTCCCGGATATTCAGGATCTTGTTCTACAATTGTAAAAATATGTTCTTCGGCATTTTCATCAAAAGCTCTCAGAGGTGGTGGCGGAACAATAATCTCCTCTACAATACCTTCAGTTTTAACAGGTTGCGGAGGTGGAACTACTTCTTCTGTTTTTTGATTAAAATCCAAAACAATTGCAATATCCTTCATCACAATTCGTTTCTCTTTCATTGATAGTAATTCATTTCCTGTAAACTGCAAGGTCTCTTTTCCTACATAAGAGAATTCTACCTTAACTTCGTTAATAAGCCCTAGTGTGAAACTACCTTCCTTATCGGTAGTGATACCAATGGTTGATCCAACTATTAAAACTTGAACACCTGGAAATCCAATCGCGTTCTCGTCAACCACTGTCCCTGTGAACATCGTAACTCTTTTTTCAATCACATTTTGAACTGCGCTTTTGCCAGGGTCTTGTTTTTCTGGAATTACTTTATAATTGGGCTCAGCAAATGCAAATAAAAGAATTGCAATAATGGGCATCGCCCAGACCAATTTTATGGCCTTTATTTTGGGTGTTTTTTGCTTAGTCATCATTTTTAATCGGTTTGTGTTAATTCCGAAATTCAGGTTATTGGTGATCCCGATAATCTGCATTCCCATTAACTGGTTAACTAATAAAGCCTGATATTTGCCAACATGGCTGCCTTTTGAAATAACCCCATGATCGGCGAGATACTCATGATTGAGTTTGATAGCATGTTCAAAGAACCAAATAACCAGGTTGAACCAGAAGATGACTGTTAACAGTTCAATAATAAGCAGATCGACCCAATGCTTTTCACGAATGTGCACCTTTTCGTGAGCCAGAATTTCTGGCAGGACGTCCTGTTTATGGAATTTAGGATTGATGTAAACCACGTTGAAAAAAGAAAATGGCAAACCATATTTTTCGGTTTCAACTACGCGTAAACCATCCAATAGTATTGTTTTATTTTTTATGATTTGAATACAAAGAATTCCAGTTTGTACCAAAAGCCTAAGCATGAAAATTCCGGCACCGGTAAAATAAATTATCAGCAGCGCATCAAGCCAGCTTAGCGAATACGATACTTCGAATCCGGAACCCGTATATGGTTGAATTCCTTTAAAAGCACTACTAACTTCTGTAAATAAATTACCATTTCGCGCAACTCCTTCTGTCATCACATTATAATGAATTGGCATGAGCGGCATTAAAGTGGAGGAAAAAAGTCCAAACAGGAGGAAAAACCGGTTTGATGTATAATAGGTTTCTTTACGAAGAAAGGCCCAGTACACCATATAAAATAGCAACATTCCAACCGACGACAGGACAAGGAAAGTGAAGAGACTATTCATGGCTTTTATCTTTATTAAGTTCGTCTTCTGCCATTTTAATCATGGCCTCCAATTCGCTGATGTCCAGATTATTTTCTTTGGCAAAAAAGGTGGCCATTTTAGGAAACGAGCCACCAAAATAGTTCGTGAGCAATGAGATGAACTGATCGCGGGTGTATTCTTTTTTGCTCAGTGTAGCGTAAAACTGATAGGTGTTTCCCATTGGCTTATGATCAACAAATCCCTTTTTCTCCAATACTTTTAAAACAGTAGCGACGGTTGTATAGGCCGGTCTTGATTCTTCAAAGCCATCAACCACTTCTTTAACGGTGGCTTCTTTCAAATCCCAAAGGATTTGCATGACTTGTTCTTCAGCTTTTGTGAGTGATTTCATTTGAAATAAATTTTAATCTACTACAAACATAGTACTATATTTATAATAAGTCAAACTATTTTTATAGTATTTTATAAAAAACCATCCATGTTTCTCATTTACAAATTACTATAAAATAAAAACTTGAGGGCTTTGTGAGGTAATATATTGTAAGGGCGCATCCAGTTTCTACAAGGCTTCGTGTGATAAATTACGGTCATATTGAGCACTTGTACTGAGCTCTAGTCGAAGCATGCCGAAATGTGGCCACCCAGGAACATGCCAGTTCTCGACATTTATCCGCCTTCGGCGGAAGCTCGAACTGACATTTTATTTTAATATTTTAGGACTATATTCATTAACCGAAAATTCAGCGTTCCCAACACAAACCCTTCCATCATTGGTTATTCCTTCTACAAATATTTTATAGTTCGCTATATCATCTGAGGTAAAAAAGGATAAAGAAGCCTTGCCATTTTTGGTAATGATATCTGGATTCCAGTATAAAGTGACACGGTTGTCCGGTCTTTTTGAATCAATATCCCCCACCGTATATTTTGGTGAATAAAACTCACGGTAGCCTGCATAACCAACAATAGTTGATGCAATGGCCCCTTTAGTGTAAGGGTTTTCTTTTCTATCCTCAGGTCCTTGCTTGGTATAAATTGAGATAACCCCATGCATTCCTCTCATGCCAAACCATGCCGTTTCATTCGCATCTTTATATATTTCAATCCGATCAATATCCATCATTGGAATACTTTTAATAATGTTATAAATAGATGTTGCAGCTTCAGGATGGGGTGACCTTCCTCTACTATCAGCTGGAACAATAAATATAGGAAATCCATCAACCAGAAACAATGGAGCTGAGCTAGAAAAGCTTCCCAGGCCACGAATGGCAATCTCCCCATTAGCTACTCTTGCACCTGGTGCACCGGCTGATAAGTAACTGAGGACGTCTGGATACGAAGCTGCCTCAACTCCGGGTTTCAAAGATACTCTCGGTTTCGGATATACTCTGAAAGCGACATCATCTTCTTCAATTCTATCTGCTTTAACAATCACTTCCTCAAGCATGATGCCTTTGTAATTAGGATCATACGCAGTCATGGCCAATTCACTGTTATATTTATTGCGATGCAATAAGGGTGGTAATTTGGTGTCGCTTTTTATAGCTTTCAGGAATAACCCGGAAACAATCGGGCTTTTCTCAAAAATCGAATCTAATACTACCTCTGTAACTTTCTTTCCTTTACTGTTCGTAGCCTGAACATAAATCGATGAAGTATCGGTAAGGATCATATCCTTAAACAAAAACCTCCCATCGATATCAGTTTTCGCTTCATAAGTTGCAAAAGAACCATTCTTTATGATCCCTAAAATTACATTTCCTCCAGTAACGGGATTCTGATTAAACAAGCGCTTGACCCTCCCTTTTATCGTTATTCCTCCATCTTCTAAATAAGTTAAGCTTGTATTTTGAGAGGTCAATCCATTCCATACATAATTGCTCCATCCCTGTGTGAGCATAAGCAGGTTTAGTTTTTCTTCTGAGAAGATATTTTCATCATCAATAAAATAATCGGATGGCGATTCCACAATTCCTTTTAGTTCCGAGTCAATCAACAGATATGATAAAATATTTAGTGAAGGTTCATTTTTCACTACCGTATTTTCATCAACTACTGAAAGCGATAGACTTGAGAAGGAATTTCCTATATCTTCTTCATCTATAATTCCCAAATCAACCCGGCTCCTTGATTGATATTGTTCCTGATTTGAAACAATTTGCACTTGGTTAATTTCATAGTTATTTGAAAAAATGAGCCTTTCCGAAATTGGCTTCAGTTGTGCATCCATTAAAATGACCCGATTGATCCCTCCAAGTAAATCTGTTGGGTTTACCTTAATCAAGGCATCATTTTTCCTTTGGGTAAACCTCTGATAAAACAAAACCCTTCCCTTGTTCATGATGGCGAAGTAATAATTCTTTTCTTTATATGTTTCTGCGTTGGTCGTTGACCTGAATATCAATCCTTCCTTGCTGTCACTCATAAATTCAATCTTGATCCCTTCTTGTTTAACCTCCTTGAATTCATATTTGAAATCCGGGAACTCTTCAATCTCCACCCGATAAGTTTCTCCAACATGAGGGCTTAAATATAACTTCCCCAATCCTTTATAAGCAGTGCTGAAAGTTGAAACAACCCTGCCTTTTGAATCAATAACCTTCCCTTTTATCGTCAGTCCTTTTCCTCTCGGGTTAATGGCTTTTATGCCAACAAGATTGACCTGTCCTGCAAGCAAAAAGCCTCCTTCCGGTAAAAAGGAAATATCCGGACCATCTGACTCCTGTGTTTGCCCTTCCGTTTTTTTATCTTCAGGTGCTGGTGAATTTCGAATCTTAAAGATTTCAATCGTTTTATAAAAATAAGCATCTTCGCCAATCTGCTTTTGTGCATTTGTAAGTGCACGCAACAAATAGCTTCCCGACTCTAACTTATTATGGATTTTTACATACCCGGAGCTTAAGCCATTGGTTATGGGCAATACCTGAGTGTGGATGGTTTTCCCACTTTCATCCACTATATCAACAAATAAATTATAAAATCCGGGCCATAAAACCTGTGTTTGCCCATTCAGGTAATATGCCTTAAACCAAATGGTATCGCCCTGAAAATAAATGTCTCGATCGGTATGCAGATACAATTTTGCATAAGAAATAGGGTCGTTTTTTTCAAGCCAGTTTTCAGAATTTTGTGAAAATGAAATTTTTGTGCCTGAAACAAATAAAATGATTAGGATAATGAAGAAGGTAGTCTTTTTCATAAATGGAAAGATTTACGTACAGTTTATAAATGAACTACAATAAAAGAGGGAGGGTAATCATAGGCAAAATCTTACTCATAATTTGATATTAAATCATGTTGAATTAAACACAACAATTATACCGATTTCAATATTTATTTTATGCTGAGAAATTAAAATTTTAAAGAATATATTTTATTATAGCACAAAGTGTAAGTACCAAAAAATCAATGAATATCGAATATAGTAAAATTCGTATAAACCCTAAAATACAAACTTTGATTTCACCAAACTCAGGTAACTTTCATATCCGGTTTGTGGAATAACCGAGACCGGCATCGGCATAAAATCAAGTTCGGCAGGCAAGCCTAATTTCTTTTCAAAAACCAATAATTCGATCGGTAAATCTACATTGCATTCGAGGCTAAAATCGACGCCCGATTTTTGCCAGCCAAAATAATCCATGATATAATAATCGTTAAAAGGCGCTGTATAAAATGATTTATCAGTAACAGTTTTACCATTAATTTCAAAAAATGTAAGCCTGGCAGTTTTATGAATATAAAGTTGGAAATTCTCCGCACCAATCATTGATTTTAAGTTGAATTTAACTTTTCTTAGCCCATCCTTTTTGATGGCATCGGAAATGATGGTAATGACTGGTTTTTCAAATGCAACAAAATTTGTTTTATTTTTAAGCCTTTCTCTTGAAGCAAGTGGGAAAATCTCGGTTAAAGGTCCAATCGTATTTTCTTCAAAAAACTGCTTATTCCATGCATCGGGCTTCAGCACACTAGAAACCCATAGGGCAGATTTGCTTTCATGATTGAGTGCATAAATAATATTGCTCTGTAATGGTTGTTGCTCGTTAAAATCAGATTTCAGGTGCGCCCCAACAAGTGCGATCATCCCAACTATCAATGCAATTAAGGTAAGAGCCCAGCGATTGACATCGAAAAACACCCGTAATGGGATCATCAGTAAACCCAGCAGAATGATCCATAAAGCGATCCCGGCGATTGGCAATTCCAGGCTGAAAGTGACAAACAACACTTTTACCATGGGTAAATAAAAACCAATCACTGGTAACAACACAATTAAATTGACGAACAAAAACAGCATCCGTTTATGTTTCAAACTTAAGTTGAAAAGGATAACAAAGAGTAAGGCAAACGAGATGAAAAATAGCGGGATCAAACTTACATAAATGGCGGTTGGGATATATATAAAAGCAGCAATTAACGCGATCAGATTAATAAATAAAATGCCAAATAAAAGATTTAAGATGCCTACCTTTTTATATACCAAAGCATAAATAAATGAAAATACGGCCAATGATATGGCCATGTATGCTACCAGATAATAAAGGGCATTATAAAAATTGGAACTGTAATACGAACTATAAATGGCATATTTATTCAACACTCCTTTATTCAGCAACCAGATTGATCCAACAGCAACGGCCAGACTTATCATGAAAATTAAAATTCCAAGTAAAGATTTCGGTACGGTAACCCTTTTCCTTTTCAAACCAAGAACAAAGACAATTGCAAATAACACACTGCTTAAGATGATCAGATATAAACTCATGCTTTGCGGGAAACGTACCACCCATCTGCCAATCACGTTAAAATAGAGCAAATCCGGTGTCTTGGGATCAATCAATTCCTGATTTCCAAAATGTTTAATAATATCGACAGCATAACTGCCACTATGCTGCAAACTTCTCAAACTAATTGTTTCCGGCGTATCGTTCATGCTATGATAGTTCACAAAATCATCCAAAAAAGCTACATTAAAGCCCGACAACCCGGCATCTTTAAAAATGGTAAAATCAGAACTGTTTGGCATTAGCCGATAAACCTCATAAGCCAGTGAAGATGCAATGGGGTATCGTACCGCTTTAAAAAATTCACTCATGATCCACCCGTTATTCGGGCTCACTTCATAAGTATAGGCCGGCCCGGATGATCCCCTGGCCTCTAGGTTAAGCAATAAACCAACTTCCTTGGCCAACTTATTTTCATCTACAAAAGCTCTCGCTCCATACAAGCCTGATTCTTCACCATCGGTGAATAAAAAAATAATGTCATTTTTAAAGCTTCCAAGCTCCTTTATTGTCCTAATGGTTTCGAGCATTGCCGAAACCCCCGACCCATCGTCGGCAGCACCAAGCGTGTGAGGGGTCGAATCATAATGCGACACGATCATGATGGCTTTTGAGTTTTGTGTTCCTCTCAGAATGCCAATAATATTATACACAGAGGCTGCCCTAAGACTTCTCCGGTCAACAATTACCGAAGCAGGTTGAATACTGGTTTCCAAGCCCATTTCATCCATGTAACTTACAATATAATTCATCACCATTTCATGCGCTTCAGTTCCCATTGATCGTGGTTTATCCGCGATTACATTTAAATGATCCAGAGCGCGATAAGCAGAAAACTCTTTTGAAGAATCTTCAATTTTAACGGGTGCAGGGCCTTGAAAGGTAAGCAGGGAAATTATAAATATTAAAGTTATTCCCAATAAGAAAATAAAATTCTGGATTAATCTGCGCTTCATGATTTTAGATTGACTAAGGTTATCTTTCAAAAATAATGAATTTCTATCAATAAACCGTAACGATAAAGCAGGCTCTTTTATAAAAGGGGTGACACCCTTTGCAGGGTGTCACCCCTGAATCCCTCGCACAGGGTTCATATGAAATTTATGATAAGCTACTTAAGCTTTTCAAGTATAAACTCAATGGCCTTATCCAATTGAGGATCCTGTCCGTTAATCCGGTCTTTAAATGTATTTTTGATATAAATATCAGGTTTAACACCCGTCATTTCCAGATCATCCCCGTTCAGGTTGAAACAACCCCAGGTAGGCATCCGGGTTGATGATCCATCTACCAATCCCCATGAAGAAGTAAATACGATCCAGCGATAGGTTTCGGTCCCAATGATGGTTCCAAGTTTAAGATTACGGAAACCTGCTGCAGTCATTTCAGCATCACTTAAACTGTGTTCGTTGATCAACAATACAATTGGTTTGCCCGAAGGTGCAAAATTTGGTTGCGTAGATACTTTCCCACTCCTTTGTTTCCAAAGCAAGTAGGGTGACTGAGATAAAAACTGCAACACGTCGTCATGTATATTCCCACCACGATTATAGCGAATATCCAAAATAAGCGCATCGCGATGTATCGCTTCAGTTGTCATATCAATCATGAAATCAGCCAGGCTACCGTCGCCCATATCTTTCATAAATGCATAAGCCACTTTACTATTTGTCTTGTCATCTACGCGTTTTTGATTGTTGGCGATCCATTCATCATACAATAATGTATTCATTTGGCGTGAACCGACCGGATGGACATTTACATCAAATTGCTTATTTGCCCTTAAAAATGTAAGGGTCAATTCTTCAGGTAAATTTGCAAATGACAAATAGGATTGCCTGTTTTTAGTGGCATCGACCGCTTCGCCATTTACTTTAACGAGCTTATCGCCGGTCATTACCTTTGCTTCGAATAAGTCAAGCGGTGAATTATCAACAATTCTTGATACGGTAAAAGGTTCATTGGCGTCAAAAACGATTCCTGTTTCTGCTGTTGCTACTTTATAGAAGGTCGTTTCTTCATCTCCTCTCGAATTAAAACCGAGATGTGAGCCGTTCAATTCGCCCAACATATCGTTCAACAAGGTTCTTAAATTATCCCGGTTTTTGATATGTGGAAAGAATTTTTCATTCTTTTTAAGCATTTCCTTCCAATCGGCACCATGAAAGTTTCCATCATAATAATTTTCGTCGAGCGCAGCCCAATTTTCATAATACATTTGAACAAATTCTTCATTCAATAATTTGCTGAACTGATAACTCACGTCGATTTTTGATGTTTTATTCTGTGATAGATTTAATTCATGAATGGTTCCGGAAATCAATGCATAAATCTTATCCTTTGATTCAACAATGTCACCAATTCTTCCATCCACAATTTTTTCGGTTTTTGGACTATCAAAAGGATCCAGTTCCATTTTCCAAAGACCGCTCACTCCTTTATCATGATTGGATTGGAACAACACGATGGTTTGTCCTTTTACTTCAATCACATAAGGTGCGTACTGTTGCCCTCCCCTTACGGTTAATGGCTCCCAGCGTTTTTCGAGGTTTTTTAAATCGATGATAATTTCAGGTTTTGTGCTATCCTTCTTTTCATCTTTTGCAAACAACGCATCATACTCATCCAGTTTGAATTCTTTCTCAAATCGATAAAGCGGTAGGCGGAAAAGCGAATTATTTTCGGTTCCCCTGGGAAAACTTGCTTTAAATCTATCGGCTGAAAAATAGAGGTATTTTCCATCGGGCGACCAGGATGGATCATCTTCGGTAACCCCATTATTGGTAAGGTTAATACTCTTTCTTGCTTTCAGGTTGTAAACAAAAATATCGCGCTCAAAATTTCGGTAGGCCGTATAACTTAAATATTCATCATTTGGCGAAAACTTGGGGCCTTCGCCCCTGAACCAGAATTCATCGTCGATTAAATTGCTGATTTTAAAAGTGGTTAAATCAATCATTTTAATCTGTTTCGACCCACTGATATAAACAGCCTGTGTTTTATCATGATTCAATTCTAGCTCTCTGCAGGTTGCCTCCTCATTGCTCAGCATTTTCTCTTCACCCTCAATAGCCGCATTAATGGTGAATAAATTTGCCCAGCCTTTACTGGTCCGGGTATAAATCAATGATTTATTATCTTTCATCCATTTTACTTCACGAACCCGCTCGGCTGCATTGGTTTTCATTTCTTTCACAAATTTTCCTTTGATGTCAGAAACAAATAATCTGCCACGGGATATAAAAGCAATTTTTTTAGTATCGGAAGAAACATCAAAAAAGTCAATTTTGCCCTTGACCTCATAATTTTTTACCGTATTTAAAACATCGGCTTCAAATAGCTGAATTTCGGGTTTTATGGTGTTATTACCTTTAACATCATAAACAAAAAGTTGATAGTCCTTGCAGAACACCACCTTTTCGCCGTTGGCACTTACTTGGGGTCGATCCATTGCCGATTTAAAACCGGTCAATTGCTTTTTGGCCCCATCCACAAAAGTATATAGATTGTATTCTTTATTGAATTCATCGGAAACAAAATAGACTTTCCCTGATCGGTCAACCGTTGGCCAAAGATCTTTTCCTTCATAATTTGTCAGCATTTTGAACTCATCCTTTTTAGGATCATAATATTTGATGTCAGGATTATGATCGCCAACATATCTTTTTCGTTGTGGAAACATAAAGCTCTCCCACGATTCGGTAAAATAATATCCATCCGATACCGGATCTTTTACCAGATGATGCGGCATATTAAAATAATGATCGCCAAATAATCGTCGCGGGGTTCCTCCATCTATATTTACCTGAAATGAAGTAAAAGTATTGTAACGGTTGGACGTAAAATAAACAGATTCAGAGTCCCATGCCCAACTTTCAACAAAATCATTTCCATCATGAACCGTGAGTTGTTTGATGGCTCCGCCATCCAAAGGCATTATATAAACATCCGCATTTCCATTTTGGGTTGAAGAAAATGCAAGCCACTTTCCATCAGGCGAATATCGAGGATTTGACTCTATCCCATCCATCGCGGTCAACCTTGAAGCCGATCCCCCCGATACATTTACTTTCCATAAATCATTTTCATAAACAAAAACGATTGTTGTTGCATCCGGCGACAATGTCGGATCGGAAATAAAAAATGGACCTTCATTCTCTGCAAATGAGCTTCCATAAATCATCATAAATAAACTCAGTAAAAACAATATCTTTCTCATTTTATAAAATTTAAATTGTAAACGTTTTTTGGATTTATCTTCATAATCAACCCCGAAATTATTCAGCTAATTTCCGGATATTAAAGAAATATAAATTTACAAAAAGAACCGAAAACAACTATCTAAAGTGAATAATATTGATAAAACACGAAAAAATTAAGATAAACAAGAACTATTATCATATTTAAAAAATAATCACGGGTATGAAACCCCAAAGTCCCGAGAATTTGGGAGAAACTAATTCCACAGCAGAGCTGCGGGGTATTACCCTCCGACTTTGTCGGGATTGTTCGTCTTGCAAATTTCAGTTCGCTTACTCCTGAAATTTGAGTCTCACGAATAAAAAATGTACCTTTACTTCAATAGCAGAAACTTAAAAATATAAATTAATAAAAGCCATATATAACCAAACTCAAAAAAAGATGAAAAGCATTAAAGGAACTAAAACCGAACAAAACCTATTAAAAGCATTTGCCGGCGAATCACAAGCCCGGATGAGGTATGATTATTTTGCAAAACAGGCCAGAAAAGAAGGACTGGAGCAAATTGCCTCCCTATTTGAGGAAACCTCTTTCAACGAAAAAGCTCATGCCAAAAGATTCTTCAGATTTCTGGAAGGTGGGATGGTGGAAATTACCGCATCTTATCCGGCCGGGATTATCGGTAGCACGTTGGAAAATTTAATGGCAGCGGCTGAAGGTGAAAATGAAGAATGGACCGAACTTTATCCTGAATTTGCAAAAACTGCAGAAGAAGAAGGATTTAAAGAAGTTGCAACTGCTTTTAAATTGATTGCTAAGGTTGAGAAGGCACATGAAGAAAGATACCGAAAACTTTATAAAAACCTGGATGCGGGCCGTGTTTTTGAACGGGAAGAGGTGTATGTATGGAAATGCAGGGTTTGCGGTTATTTGCATGAAGGCAAGAAAGCATTGAAAAATTGCCCGGCATGCTTGCATCCGCAATCGTATTTTGAGTTGCAAGAAACAAATTACTAAAAGGTTTCAGATTGTCGATTGCTGATTGTTGATTTTCGATTTTAAATCGATAATGATCGCTAAATCAAATATTGCCACAATTTTTATCAAAACCCATTTTTAAAATTACTCCAGAAATATAAGTAATATTTATATGCATTATTCTAAAGGAAAACCGCTTATAGAAGCAAAAATTATATCTTTACAACTTCAACCCAAAAAACATAACCCATGAACAAATCAACAATTTATTTACTTTCATTTAGCTTTCTCACGTTAATCCTTGGAGGCTGTTCTCAAAAAAAAGTGAATACGGCCATAGAGATAAAAAATATGGATTTAACCGTAAACCCGGGTGATGACTTTTTTCGTTATGTGAACGGAAATTATTTAAAAACCTTAGAAATCCCGGACGATAAAACGAGTTATAATGTTTTCAACATTTTAAGGGAAAATGTAGATAAAAACATTAACGATATATTGAAGGAAGTTTCAGCCATCGAGGGTGCGGTAAAAGGAAGTGCAACCCAGCAAATCAGCGACTTTTACTTTACCGGCATGGATATTGAGAAAATCAATCAGGATGGTGTAAATCCACTTCTTGACGAATTTAAAATGATCGATGAAATTGAAACGTTGGGCCAATTCCAGGATATGGTGGCTTATATGCATTTGCACGGACTTGATCCGCTTTTTGGTGGAGGCGTTGAACAGGATCTGGCCGACAATACCAAACTTCGGTATTACCTGGCTCAAGCCGGGCTTGGCCTGCCTGATGTTGAATACTACACAAAAGAAGATGACAGATCGGTTGAAATCAGGGCAGAATATGTAAAGCATATTGCAAAAATGCTGGGTTTAGCCGGTGCAGATGCCCCGCAAGCAAGCAAATGGGCTGAAACAATCATGGGGATCGAAACATTCCTCGCGCAAAACTCAAAAACTTTACTGGAAATGAGAAATATTCCGGGTTTGTATAATTTAATGGGCAAGGATTCCTTGCAAAAACTAATGCCTGATTTCGATTGGGATAGATATATCAGAAAAATCAGCGATCAGGATTTTGGGGATTTTGTGGTGATGTCGCCTAAATTTTTTGAAGCGATGGGCACCCTATTAGCTGAAACCAATCTGGAGGACTTGAAAATTTATTTAAGATGGGATCTGATCAATCGCTCTTCCGAATATTTAAGTGATGATTTTGTCAATCAGGATTATCAGTTTTACTCCGAATTTTTATCAGGAAGCAAGCAAATACAAGACCGTTGGAAAAGAGTAACTCAAACCACTAATGGGATGTTGGGCGAACCGCTCGGCCAACTCTATGTTGATAAGCATTTTCCTCCATCTTCCAAAGAAAAGATGATGGCACTGGTTGCAAATTTGAAGGTCGCACTTAAAAAACGCATTGAAAATCTGCCCTGGATGAGTGATGCAACAAAAGAGGCAGCATTGGCCAAACTTGAAACCATGAAAGTAAAAATCGGATATCCTGATAAATGGGAGGATTACTCAAAATTAGTAATTGAAAGGGACTCATATTTACAAAACGTTAGAAGGGTAAATTATTTCGCAACTCAAAAAAACTTAGCAAAGTTTGGCAAACCCATCGATCTTGATGAATGGGCAATGACCCCGCAAACGGTGAATGCCGGGTACAACCCCTTGAAAAATGATATTACTTTCCCGGCAGGAATTTTACAAGCTCCCTACTTTAATCCGGATGCGGATGATGCCGTAAATTATGGTGCCATTGGGGTCGTTATCGGTCATGAAATGACCCACGGTTTTGATGATCAGGGACGTAATTTCGATAAGGATGGAAGAATGACCAATTGGTGGACCGACGAAGACTCAAAAGAATTCATGGAACGGGCTCAATTACTGGTTGATCAATACAATGGATTTAAAGTAAACGATGAAGTATCGGTAAACGGACAACTAAGTTTGGGTGAAAATATAGCCGATTTTGGCGGTTTGACAGTTTCACTTGAAGCTTACAAAATGAGTCTGGAAGGAAAAGCAGCACCATCTGATATTGATGGATTTAATGATATCCAGCGATTCTTTATAAGCTTCGGCCAAATTTGGAGAGGGAAAATACGCGAAAAAGCTTTGATCAGGATCGTTCAGGAAGATGTGCACCCATGGGGAGAATACCGTGTAAATGGAGCATTATTTAATGTGCCTGAATTTTACGAATCTTTCGACATTAAACCGGAGGATGCCTTGTATAGAACAGTTGAGCAACGACCGGTTATTTGGTAAATAAAACCAGATAAAATAAATGATGGAGCCTGAAATTTCAGGCTCTTTTTTTACAATATATGTTATCTTTGGTCTAATAATTTAATTTTCACAATGATGAAAAAACTATATATTTTAATTACTATCCTGATGTCAACTCAATTGATAGCACAAGAAAAACCAGCAAAAACAGCCCTCATCATTATCGACATCCAGAAGTTCTATTATCCCGGCGGATCTTCCGAATTATTCGAACCGGAAGCAGCCGGTAAAAAAGCCCGACTAGTTCTTGAGCGATTCCGGGAAAACGGAGATCTTGTAATTCATGTTCGCCATAACGCTGCAAAAGGGGGAGATATTCATCAAGATGTTGCCCCTATCGAAGGTGAAAAAGTGATCAGCAAAGATCAGGTAAATAGCTTTCGCGATACCGATTTGTTAGCTTATCTGAAGGAAAATAATATTACGGATTTGGTTTTGGTT
>PHDM01000065.1 GCA_002840985.1 Bacteroidetes bacterium HGW-Bacteroidetes-17 | reverse complement strand
ATCGGATACAGGGTACTTGAATCAAGTAAAGTAATGCAAATCGATTTGCAGCCACCTATGAAAATTACCCGGATCACTCAAAATGGGATTGAGCAAAAATTTGAGCAAGACGGAAATGCCTGGTTTGTAAAATTAACTGCTCAACAAAAAAAAGGAGAGTTAAAGTATGTGTTGGTTGAATATGGAGGAAAACCGCATGCAAGCCGACGGCCTCCCTGGGATGGAGGCGTAAATTGGGGCAAAGATCTTGAGGGTCGTCCATTGATCACTACTTCAAACCAAGGCATTGGCGGAAGTATTTGGTGGCCGGGCAAAGATCATCCTTACGATGAGCCGGACAGTGTGCTGATCAGCATTACCGTTCCTGATCCATTAATTAACGTATCAAATGGAAGATTGCGTAATGTAGATTACCATTCTGATAAAACCAGCACTTACAATTGGTTTGTTTCAAATCCCATCAACAATTATGGGGTGAATATCAATATTGGAAATTACATCCACTTCGGAGACGTGTATAAAGGAGAAAAAGGTGATTTGGATTGTGATTATTGGGTGTTGGATTATCATTTAGAAAAAGCTAAGGAAACATTTAAACAGGCTCACCTGATGCTGGAAGCATTCGAACATTGGTTTGGCCCCTACCCTTTTTATGAAGACAGTTATAAATTGGTTGAAGTTGCTTATCCGGGAATGGAACACCAGAGCTCTGTAACTTACGGAAATGGATTCACAAACGGTTATGGTGGTCGGGATGTGAGCAGTACCGGTTACGGGATGAAATTTGATTTTATCATCATTCATGAATCGGGTCACGAATGGTTTGCAAACAGCATTACAAACTGGGATGAAGCGGATATGTGGATACATGAAAGTTTTATTGCTTATTCTGAGAACCTCTTCGTTGACTATTTCTGGGGCAAAGAAGCCAGCGCAGCATATTGTCGTGGAACAAGATTAAATCTTGACAATGATCGTCCTATCGTTGGCGTTTATGGCGTTAATTACAATGGATCGCACGATATGTACTCCAAAGGTGCTAACATGCTGCATATTTTAAGGCAATTAATCGATGATGATGAAAAATGGCGTCAAATTTTGAGAGGTTTGGGGAGCGAATTTTATCACCAAACGGTAAAAAGCGAACAAATTGAACATTATATCAGCAAAAAAAGCGGAATTGATTTACAACTGTTTTTTGATCAATATTTGCGTGATACAAGAATCCCAACTTTTGAATACGCACTCATCAATGGTGAAATGCAGTACCGCTGGACCAATTGCGTTAAGGGATTCAACATGAAAGTAAAAGTTTATGTCAACGATCAAATGCATTGGCTCGAACCAACGCTAAAATGGCAAAAACTAAATTTGGATGAACCTATACGATTGGTAAATGTGGATCAGGATTTTTATGTGGCTACCTTCAAATTAACTGAAATAACAGCGCAAAAATAAGCTTTTATAGACCTAAAGGAAATAAACTAAATAAAAGACGCTAGACGTTAGATGAAAAAAAAGGATTTCATAGATGATTTAACTTCTAACATCTAATATCTTATTAGCCCAATCGGCTTAATCTCTAAGTAAAGGAATCCTGTTTCATACCAGATACAATAATTTTCTGGCTGATTTAGTCTTTACCTGCCCCCTGCCGGTATATTTTCCATCAAATAACGGGTCATCGACATACGAAGATGCAGTGAAGTATTTTCACGTTCATTAATACCGTGCGATCGCATTGGATATTCAAGCATTGAGAAATACTTATTATGCTTTATAAGCTCATCAACCAGCATTTCGCAACTCTGATAATGAACATTATCATCGCCCGAACCATGGATTAAAAGCAGATTTCCCTTTAAATTTTTCGCAAAGGTGATTGGACTGCCCTGCGCAAAACCTTCCGGATTATTGGCAGGTGTATCCATGTACCGCTCCTGATAAATGGTATTGTATAATTTCTGATGGCTTACAAAGGCCACAGCAATTCCGGTTTTGTATATTTCAGGATATTTAAACATACAGTTGAGCGTCATGGATCCACCTCCGCTCCATCCCCAAATGGCAATCCGGTCCGGATCGATAAAATCCCATTCCATGATTTTGCGGGCGGCTGCAGCTTGATCATCGGTAGCGATGATTCCAATTTTTTTATAAATGCTTTTTCTCCATTCCCTGCCTCGTGGTACATTGGTACCCCGATTGTCAATACTTATCACAATATAACCTTGTTGGGCTATAAATTCATGATATAGATCCCTGCTATAGCTATTCTGAACAGTACTTCCTGCAGGTTCGCCATACACCTGAAACAGTACGGGATATTTTTTTGAAGGATCAAAATTCAAAGGTTTTATCATCCATCCGTCAAAAACCAACTCATCCGAAACTTGAATCCTGAAAAACTCCTTTTTAGGAATATTATATCCGGCAAGCTTGGCTTTTAATGATGAATTGTCCTCCAGCACATTAAGGGTTTTATGATTTGGCAAACTTACCACATCTATTTGAGGGGGAGTATATGCATTTGAAAAAGTATGAATGGCAAACTTGCCGTCAGGTGAAATATTATAGGAATGATGTCCTTTCTTATCAGCAGGTGAAAGTCGCTGTGGTTCGCCTTTACCGTCGAGTTTGCTTCTGAATAAATAACGCTCGGTTGGGGTATTGGGGGCTGCAATATAATAGATCCACCCTCCCTTTTTATCAATGGTAAGCAGATTGATTATTTCAAAATCACCGTGGGTGATTGGTTTAACTTCTTTTCCATCTCTTGAGATTTTATATAAATGCAACCATCCGGTATTGTCACTTCGCCAGGTAAAATATTTCCCATCATCCAGCCAGGTTAAATCGTCATAAACATCAAGCCAGGTATCCACCTTTTCGGTATAAATAACTTTTGCTGAACCGTTATTTGCATTTCCAAAATAAACGATATTGGTGTTCTGCTTGCGGTTGAGTTGCTGAATGATAATTTCTTCGGATGAATTTGCCCAATCCATACGTGCCGGATAATGATTACGCGGATCACCGGGAATATCCATCCATTTTGTTTTAAGGGTTTCAATGTCCAGCACTCCGATTTTTGAGGCAGAATTAGTGGTACCTGCTTTAGGATAGGGCAACGGAATCAATTTAGGGTAAATCGAATCGATATTATTGATCATGTAAAAAGTACCGATCCCCTCAGTATCCAATTGCCAGTATGCAATTTTTTTAGAATCAGGGCTCCACCTGAAACCGTCGCGTAAATCAAGTTCTTCTTCATAAACCCAGTCGAAGGTTCCGTTTACGATATTGGCTCCACCATCAGTAGTTAAGGGGGTAATAACCTGAGTAGCTAAATCCTCCATATAAATATTCTGTTCGCTCACATAAGCAATTTTTTTGCAATCGGGCGAAAACTTAGCAAACATTAAGGTGGTTGCCTTTAACGACTTTCCAATTTGTTGAAGTTTTCCTGATTTTAAATCAAGTACCCAGTAATCACCCCGGGTATTATATCGCCATACCCTTCGGGTATTTGTAAAAATCAGGAGTTTCCCTCCGTCTTCCGACCAACTATAATCACTGATATCAAGTGGTGACTTTTCACCAACCGGCACAAACGATATAGCCTTAACCAGAACTATCCGACTTCCTGTTTCAGGATTATACTTGATGATATCCCTGCCACCATCCGCAGAATGCTCAAGCGTGGTATATCCTGAGCCATCCGACAACCAACGTGCGGGCCCAAAGCCTTTCGTTGGAAATTCATTGGTCGAATAAAGTTTTTCAAGTGTCAAATCCTCTTTTTGCCCACAACTTAAGAGTGAGATAAAGGAGAAGATTAACATTAATGAGATGGATTTCTTTTTCATATGTTTATAATTAGTTTTTTAATTGTCATATTGCCTGTTCTGATATTTCGGGAGAACTCGCAATCGAGAATCATACGTCTGTGTGAGATGATGTCTCATGGCTCGTTTCATGATTTAGAATTTATATTTACTTCAATCAAATTTAAGGCAATTAAATCATAATATTACCGGTTTTGTGATCAATAACTTAACAGATATATGTACTATTTTACAATCTCCGAAAATACAGAATGAGTTTCGATATTCAAAAACGCTGTTCCTGTCATCGACAAAACGATTGATCCTTCATCGGGAATTTCATTTACATTTCGGCTATACATTCAATTTCTACCAAAGCATCCAAAGGGTTTTTCTTTACACTTATGGTTGAACGGGCAGGTTTATGACCGTCAAAGCGTTTTTCATACACTTTATTCATCCCTTGAAAATCGTCCATATCTTTTAAAAAAACCGTTGTTTTGACGATGTTTTTAAGATCCAGGCCCATACCTGCTAATATTACTGAAATATTATTAAACGTTTGCTCAGTTTGCTCCTCAATGCTTGATCCTACTAACTTTTTTGTGGCAGGATTCACTGCTGCTTGTCCTGATACAAATACCAAATTTCCAACTTTCATTGCATGGCAATAAGGTCCTATTGCATCCGGTGCCCCTTTAACATAAATTGCTTCCATCATTTTAAATGATTAATGACTATTTATTAATGATTAGTTTTTATTGTTTAATTTCAAATAATGAATTCAAATTTACAACCTTAATTCGGGTTAATAAAGAACATAAAGATCCTTAATTTTACTTAGGCGGTTTTAAAAAATGTACTAAAAAACTGATTGTGATTAAACCACTGACGGGGCTTAATTTTTTTAAATAGTGCTTGATTAATCCGTAATCTAATAAGATTGCTTTATTCATTTTTTGGACATGATATTTTATCATGTCCATTTTTTATAAATTAATGGACGTGATGACTTGATTTTACCAAAAATGAACATATTTGCAACACGATCAAATCATTGCAAAGAATAAAGTGTTTTGGTTTGATGTTTTTATTTATCCCATTAATCAATTCGTTTAGGCAAAAACTATAAAAAAACCGGTTGTTAAACCGGTCTTTTTATTATCTCTTTTCGAATTCTGCTTTCCCCTTATCGAGAAATTCAACAAATCCGTTAACGCTTAGATCAAAAGCACGGGGTTCAACCAACTGGTTTCCGTCATGATCAACCAAAACATAATAAGGCTGCGCATTTACACGGTATTTTTCAACCTGAAAATCTGCATTTTTTTTGCCAATGGTTTTCTTTAACTTACCATCAATTTTTGAAGTCACCCAATCCGATTCTGCCATCTCCGTACGGTCATCAACATATAAAGCAATGATCACATAATCTTCGCTCAGTCGTTTTAATACTTCGGGATCGGACCAAACATTTTTTTCCATGACCTTACAATTGGTACAAGAATGTCCTTTAAAATCAAGCATCACGGGCTTGTTTAATTTTTTGGCACAAGCCATTCCCTGCTCATAATCGAAGTATCCCTGAAGTCCGTGAGGTAAGTGCAAAATATCACTATATTTGGGTTCTTCACAAATTTCCGACTTTGGAGTTACACTTACGCCTACGGTTTGGTTCTTTCCGATTAATTCAACCAAATCAAATGAGGATTCGGTAGGTAAGAAACCTGAAATTGCTTTTAATGGTGCACCAATCATTCCTGGAATTAAATAAACCACAAAAGTGAAAGTGGCGATTACCAAAAATAATCGAGGAACACTGATGTGATTTACATCACTATCGTGAGAGAATTTGATTTTTCCCAAGAGGTAGAAACCCAATAAAGTGAATAAAACAATCCAGATAGCGATGAAAAACTCACGGGATAATCCCCAACCTAATGCCTGGTTTGGAACCAAAAGGAATTTTAATCCCAAAGCTAAAATGATAAATCCTAAAACCACTTTAACCGAGTTTAACCAGCCGCCTGATTTTGGAAGTTTTCCCATCCATGACGGGAATAAAGCAAGTAAAGTAAACGGTAAGGCAAATGCCAAAGAGAACCCAAACATCCCAACTGCAGGCATGATGATGCTACCTGTTGATGCTTCAACCAATATTCCGCCAACGAAAGGTGCTGTGCAAGAAAATGATACCAATACCAATGTCAAAGCCATGAAAAAAGCTCCGATAATTCCACCCTTATCCGCTTGCTGATCCGATTTGTTGGTTAATTTGGAAGGTAAAACAAACTCGAATAAGCCAAAAAATGATGCTGAGAAAATAGTAAATAAAAGGAAGAAAATGGTATTCGTAATCCAGTGGCTGCTTACACTTTTAATCGAATCGGAACCAAACAGAACAGAAACCAACACCCCGATAAATGTGTAGATTATAATGATAGACAAACCATAAACCATTGCATTGGTTTTAGCTTGTATTTTATTCTTGCTACTGTTCATAAAGAAAGTAACAGTCATGGGGATCATCGGGTATACACAGGGTGTCAGAACTCCTACAAACCCAGACATCAAAGCAATGAAAAAGAAAACCCATAAGGATTTATCCGATGAATTTGTATTTGAATCACCATCCGAATTTTGCGTTTCTACTGCTTTTGTAACCGGATTTTTTGCGTTATCTGTAGTTCCGGTTCCTAAATCTTTAAATTCAAATTCTATTTCGGTAGGGGGCAAACACTTGGTATCATCGCAACTCATAAATTCTATAGAACCCTTAATGGTTGTAAGTGAATTTCCAATTATTTTAACCTTTTGCTTAAAAACCCCTTGATGGGAAAAATAGCGGATCATCATCTCAAAGTTGGGATCAAAAATCTCAATTGATTCTGTTTCTTCCACAATTCCGATAAATTCAATATTGGCATTTTCGGCAAAGGTGAACAGTGTGGCCGGGGGTTGCATCTCGATTTTCTGAGAATACATGTGCCAGGGTTCATCGATATCTGCCGTAAAGATTAACTCATATTCATTATTTCCCAGATTTTTGCTGGTAAAACTCCAGTGTACCGGTTGTTCGACCTGGGAGAATGCACTCATGAATGTGAGGCTGATTAAAAGTGAAATAAGAAAGGTTTTTTTCATCAGAATGATTTAAATAGGATTATAAAATATAAGCAAATTTAATAAAAACATATAGCAATTTAGATATGAATTTGACTTATTAACTAATTTTTAACAGACTCAAATTGAAATGTTTCATTCCTTTTTTTCATGCTTAATCGAAAATCAATCCTTTTTATTATATATCAAAATTACACATGATGGCTTAAAAGGTCAAAATAAGTTTTCAACGATGAAGCGAATGAAATATCAACCTACAATAAATAAGACAAACAAAAACAGATAAAGGGTGAATGAGGATTAAATATCTTACCTTAGGATTAAATTTATAAGCATGCATTCTTATATATAAAAGGGGCCGTATCAACAGCTAGATTTATTTAATGATTGAGTGCCCGTCTGGTCTGGCGGGCACTCAATCTTCTCTACACCTTAATTAATCAACTTTTGGGAGAGTACTTTTTAAACAATACATTTTGTAAATACTAAAAGGTCCAATTATAACCGTTAGAATAATTTATAATTTAACCTTCTTTGGTATTGCTCCAATAAATATTTGTCAAGCCATTGATAAAATTCCTGGATGTCTTTTGATTTTTTGGTTCCGGTATCAAGTTCACCAATTAATTCATTAGCTTTTACGGCAATTGCTTTTTCCATTTGCCGAATTATTTGCGTGTAACCTGTACCTTCACTATTTATAACTGCCGATAAATTAATATAATTTTGCCCATTGTCACGTTTAAGTGGGAAACATTCTTCTTTAAATTTTAATCCAGCGGTATTAAGAGGAGATTGCAGGTCATTACCCATTGCAACTACTTTTGGAAGTTCTCCTGCTGATAACCAGGTAGGAACAGCAACAGTGGTCAGCGGGAAACCTATAATCGTCCACATCATCATTTCATCCACATGTTTTGGATCTTTTGCTCCTACAAATATGTACGATGAGGAGGTTGATACTCTTGGTATGTAGTCCATGAAGAATCTGAATTCCGACACATCTCTTTGAGCCGGCATCTCATCTGCCAAATCTGCTTGGATTCTGGGATGATACAGACTTCTGGAAATGGCATTAATGAGATATTCAGGTGCTAATTTTTTTTCTAATGCTGCTTGGTTGAGGATTAGGCTTGCATTGTTAAACCTGTTAAATCCAGATCCAAGTTCCTTATCCCCACTCATTGAATGGTTCGTTCTAACAATGATGCCATAAGGTGCTTGTTTTGGATCATTCACATCCACTTTTACATATTTATAATTTCCGGTCTCATAATAAGCCGCTCCACCATTTGCATCAATAACCCCATAATTTGAATTGACGCCCATTGGCTTTGTCAGTGTATCCAGGAAATGTTCAAAATCTTCAAGCGAACTGCAGACCATCAGCGCCAATTTTGTAACAACTCCATCTTGGCCATCATAACTTGTTGTATCCCCAACATTATTGTTATAGGCAGCAGTATTCATAATGGCGAATCCTTTTTCATTATAACCACCCCACACTGAACTTTTCATACCTCGTTCGGTACTATTGGTCACAGCCATGTACTTGTATTTACCATCATTATATATGACTAGAGAGTTCCTCATTTCACCTGTATCCCTGTTTTTTAAGAGAAGAGGTTTACCATCAACAGTATATTTTCCTGAAATGATAAATGATGTACAGGCATCAGCCTGGTTATGAAAAATGATAAAAAAGGATACAATGCTGAAGAAGATTATTTTTTTCATTTTAATGGTATTTTAAGATTGTTTAATTTTTTTATTCATTCATGAATCGGCTTAGAAACAAAGCCAGGTTTAAGGCCGTTACTTAAAATTATAATTTTTATTGGGAGCATAAAAGATTCATTCATTCTAATTCTGGATTCTGAAGAAAGGGAGGGCACTTATCATGCCCTCCCAATTCAGAAACGAAAACACAATTTACTATAGGTTTACCTTCGTTTTTGCGTACAAGCCCGGTTCAGAAGGTGCACTGCTATTTGATTCTACTTCATCAGCCGGATATAAAAATCGTTCAACATTTTGAGTAGCCGAACCTATGTTTAATGGGAAAGGTACATCAATGTCTGAATCTGATTTTTGGAGTCTCCGTGTGTCATCATAAGGCATATATGTTGTAAATCCAGATACATATCGTTCCTCAATAATTTCTCTTAGCAAAGCTCTCAAAGGAACAATATTATCCGCATTTTCCATTCCACCAGCATTAAAATCTGCTTCAACATAGGCGTCATATTTTTTTGCGAGAGCTGAAACACTTGAATTAAAAAGTGCACCAGTAGCTAAGGAAGCCCTATAGGTATTCAAATGTCCGAGTCCAGTTGTAAACCCTTGGGTCCTGGCACCTGCTTCAGCAAGAGTTAAAAGGTTCTCCTGATAAGAAACGATGGGCTGAGGTTCGTATGCTGCGGCAATACCAGTATTAGCTGTAAAACTATTATAATTAATAGTGTAATATTTAAGTCTGGCAGCCTCGTTTGTTTTTGCGTTATTGCGTGAAACCCCACTTGTATTATCCAATAATCGAGTAAGGAAATTCGCGGTTCCAACATTGTATGAATTCGTTAAAGTAAGATAATATTTATTTGTGGTAGCATTTACTCCTGAATTCTTTGGTTTAAACATCATGCTATTATCCTTTGAAGAAATCCCATTTTGTGCAGCTGCATAAGCCAGATCATATTGTTTTGTCAACATATAATAGCGAGCCTTTAGTGTATAAGCCGTTTGAAGCCACTTAGTACTGTTGCCGGCAAAAATATAGTCTTGAGCAACTACACTTGATCCTGCGTTACCTAAGTCATTTATAGCGTCCGAAAGAAGTGTTTGTAAAGCAGCAAAAATTTCCAGTTGATCATCAAATTTTGGATTTTCAACATCGCTTACAGCTTCTGAATAAGGGATATCTCCATATAATGAAGCATAGGTTCCTATAGTGTTTGCTTCCAACACTTTTGTCATCCCCTGGTATAATGGATTGTCAGTCGTTCTACTACGAATTTCCCGGACAGGTGCAATTACTCCTTGATAAGCCTCCCAGTCAAAAGTTATAGTTGTAACGTTATATTCATACTTTGTCTTCTCATCCTGGTTAATACCCTCTAATTGTCCTGAGTAAAATCCGGCAACACGATTAAATTCTCCACATTGTAAAACTACATTAGCCAATTCGGCACCATTCATAAAAAGACCTGGATCAACAGCAGTAATTGTAAGTTGATTTGGATTGTCATTTATATTGTCCACCATTTTTTCGCAACTTGATAATCCAATTGTCGCAAAAACAAGTAAGTATTTTAAATTTTTTGTTTTCATGTGTTTATGATTTTAATTTTATTGGTCACATGGAATATCCATTTAATCATTCACAATTTGCTCTGACAGTGTTTAGATGGATATTTCATATGATCATGTTTTAAATAGTAACTTGAAGATTAAATAATACAGAACGTGTACCTGGATTATTAAAATAATTCATCCCTGAAACATTGCTAACGCCATAATAATTAGAGTCAGGATCAACACCTACCAATTTGGTCCAAAGGATCAAATCTCTACCAGTCACAGATAATCTTACGGAACTGAATGTCATTTTTGAAGTTACTTTAAGTTTTTTGAAAGTATATCCAAGGGTTACATTGCGAAGTTTAGTCCAAGTGGCATCTTCAACAAAAAAGTCGTTAACGTGACTAAAACCCAAACCTCCGCCTCTACCATTATACCAAGCCTCATCAAGGATTACCAGTCCGCCACCAAAGTCTTCGAGATTACCTCTCACAACATCTCCGGCATGATATTTAATTGTTCCATTTACTGATGCAACATTTGGCATATCAAATGGAATTGTTACTTCGTTTGACACATCAACGTGTTGACCAAAACCATAAAGTGTGAGTCTTGTCCTGTCTAAGAAATCTCCACCTTGTGAATGTTCGAATAAAACACTTAAATCAAAATTTTTATAATTTAATTGGAATCCTATTCCACCTCTCCAATCTGGATTTGGATCTCCCAGAACTCTGGCTTTTGTATCTAACTGTGGATACCCATTAGCATCAAGAATTAAATTATTATTTTCATCACGAAGTGATCCGGCTATATAAAAAGAACTCATAGGGTATCCTTTAACCGCTTTTGAAGTACCACCAATATCCACGGTTTCGGCACCGGCTATGTCAACTACCAGATTTTTATTGTTGTTAAAATTAGCGCTTACTGTTAATCGCAAATCCTTTTGTTCTATTACCTTGCCGCTTAAATCCAATTCAAATCCTTTGTTTTCAATAACTGCAGCGTTTTTATAGTTATAAGTATATCCTGAGCTGGGATTGGTTTTTACTGCAAAAAGGATGTCTTTAATCTGGTTCTTATAATAGGTTAAGCCAAATTCAATCTTGTTTTTTAAAAATCTTAGATTGGTTCCAATTTCCCATTCAGTTTTTATTTCAGGTCTCAGATTTAAATTACCTTTTGTGGTTGATAACGTGTAACTACCTCCAAAATCTGCATAACCAGCAGCGGCTAAAGTATAAAATCTATATGGTGCAGGCTGGATACCCACTTTTCCCCAGGCAAATCTTAACTTTCCAAAACTTAAAGCATCAGATTTAACCAAATCGGTAAATTGCCATGCCAAATCTACTGATGGATAAAAGAAAGTTCCTTTAATCGTAGAAGCAGCCTCAACAGCACCTGAAACCGTAACGAACAATTGATTGAATATACCAAAATTAAGTATTCCGAATCCACGATTTGAACGAATTTGTGTCTGAGTGGTATTCCATGTAGATGCAGACTTATCCGGATTTAAATCAGAGGTATAAAGTCTTGAATCAACTGCAAATGGTGAAAGGGTATTGACATCCATAAATCGATTTCTGTCATTGTAATTTACTCCAAAAGTTGCCTCCAGTTTTACATCTTTATTTAAATCATGTGTTGCGATGGCGATCGCATCAAAGTTAATCTCCTTATTTCTAATATCGGTTTGAGTCCACAAACCAACTCCTCTGGCTGAACTTGATGAGCCAATAGGGTAAAATTCGCTTCTTACATCATTGTAATAATCAAGACCTCCCCTGATAATAAACTTCAACCACTCTGTCGGATAAATTTTTAATTCCGGATTGATTATAAATCGATCGACATTATTAGGCGATTGTTGCTCATAGATGGCCCATAAAGGGTTGGTATAACTTGGGGCCGCTGATTGTCCAATTTGAGCATTGTAATACATCCTTTGTCTGTTCGGATAAACGGTTCCGTTAGCGGCAACATATGTTCCGATATAATCTGACATATCAAAATCCGGTGATGAACGATAGAGTCCTATTAAAACACCATTTGTAGTTTCGCCGGCTGTAATGGTCCTGTTTGACTTTGTGTTTGCATAAGTAATTTTACTATCCAGGGTCAACCAGTCATAAAGTTGAGTCTTGGTATTCAGCCTTAAGTTTTTTCGGTGATAATCATAATTTCTAACAATCCCGTTTTGATCCAGGTTTTCAAAACTTAAAAAGTAAGCTGTTTTTTCGCCACCACCAGTTATTGAAAAGTTATGTTGAGCGAATGAACCCGTACGGAAAACCAGGTCCCGGTTACTTTCCACATAGGTTTCTTTTGAGTTTTTCTTAGTTATCAAATAATGTGTATTTCCGGTAGTATTTGAAATAAAGCTTCCCCCATTTACATTTACGTCATCGGCCGCACCTGAACGATCTGCAATTTTGTCGCCCCATGATAAGTTTGTGTTCATCGCCCATACACCACCTTTACCTTGTCCGTATTTATCTTGTAATGGTTCAAATACACTAGCCTGATCAAAAGATTGGGTAAATGAATATTCTACTACTGGTTTTTGGTTCATTGTACCATTTTTGGTAGTAATAACAATTACACCATTAGCTGCCCTTGAACCCCAAAGTGCTGCTGCTGAAGCACCTTTTAATATTTGCACAGACTCAATGTCTTTTGCATTGATATCATCCAACCGTGATTGTTGGGTAACAGTCACACCTCCTATGTTATCATTGCTAACCGGCATTCCATCTATGATAATCAATGGTTGGCTTGCTCCTGAAATGGTGTTGGTTCCCCTGATAACGATGGATGAACCTGATCCCGGATCTCCACTTGATTTATTGATCTTCACACCGGAAGCCTGACCTGCTAAAGCATCAATAAGCCCTGCTGATCCTGCTTTTTTCACATTATCAGCATTAACAATTGAACTTGTTGATCCTGTTTCGTCAACTTTTACAGTTGTTCCAAGAGCCGTAACAATTACTTCTTCCAGCTCACTTAAACTAGTCTTCATCGATATATTAATAACGGTATTATTCATTACCGCTATTTCCTGATCTTCGAATCCAATAAATGAAAATGCAAGAATTGCGTTTGCATCTGGTACCTCAATCGTATAGTTACCATCTCTATCTGTTGTAACACCGGAAGTTGTTCCTTTAATCATGATGGTCACGCCCGGTAAGCCTAATCCATCTTCTATACTTGTAACTTTTCCTGTAATTTTAATTTTAGGAACAGGTGTTTGTGATACCTCATTTTTAAGTTTTGAAACAGGTTTAATAACAATAACTTTATCAACAATTTCATAATTCAAGCCTGAGTTTTCAAAACATAACATAAGAACCTCATCAAGTGATGCATTCTCCAGGTTTAGGTTAATTGTATGTTTTGAATTAATCTCTTCATGCGCATAGAAAAATTCATAGTCGCATTGGCTCTGAATTGCCTTTAACACATCTTCTATACTTGCATTCTTCAGACTTAAATTGAGTCTGGGTTCCTGTGAATATGCATTTGCAGTGATCTGAAATGCAGTGATTAGAATGATAAAAATTTTCAGCTTCATAATTAAGAAGAAATTTCTCCTCGCATGAGGTGAGGAATTAGAAAGTAAATTTTTCATAACTTTGTCAAAATTTAGTTTAACTTAATGTTCATATCTGGGATTTTTAAGAATATTCTGTTAAGCTTACGGAGGATGTTGCCGCATCCTCCGTTTTATTTAAGCCTACTTTCTACTAACCAAAACTGTATTTTCAATTATTTCGAATTTTACATTTGTTGCTAGTTCAATAATGTGTAATGTTTGTTTGATATCATTGTATTTATATAGGGTTCCGGAAAAATGTAAATTTTCTGCATTTGTATTTAAAAAAGTAATTTCAGCATCATACCACCTGGATAATTTTGTCATCACATTTTGTAGGTTTTCATATTCAAAAATATATTTCCCTACTTTCCATGAGGTATATAATTCAGTATTTACCTTAGTTTCCTGAAGATTGTCCAATGTTTTATCAAATTTAGCCTGCGCGCCTGGCTCCAGAACCAAATTATATTTTGAGGCTTTTACCTTCACGGATCCCTCAACCAAAGTGGTTTCGACTGAGTTATCATTCGGATAAGCCATTACATTGAATGAAGTTCCAAATACTTCAATTTCCATGTCATTTGTCGATACGATAAATGGCCGGCTCTTATCCGTGGTTACCTCAAAATATGCTTCGCCTGTTAAATAAACTTTCCTGATATCTGCCGAAAATTGAGTTGGATATTTAATCGCCGAAGAAGCATTTAACCATACTTTGGTACCATCCGACAATGTGACATTAAAGACTTTACTTTTGGGAGTGATTAAGGTATTGAATTGAATTTCTTGTTGAGTGATCGCTTTATTATTACTGTACAAGATTTCTGATTTATCTTTCGTAATCTGTGTTCCATCAATCTCGACAATCGAATCTCCTTTCACTGATGAGTTTAAGTTTACAATTGTTCCATCAGCCATTATTAATGAAGATTCTTCCAGTTTGTTAATTTGCTCTTCAAGTTTATTAAATGAAATATTTGATTCCGACGATGAAGTCCTTTGATATAAAAAATATCCACCAATTAATAAAGGGATCGCTAAAATTGCCGCATACTTAAGAACAGATAAAATAATCAATCTCGAGCGACCATTCTTTTTGTCAATCATTTTATTAATATTATCCCAAGCTTTTAGGCTATCAATTTTATCGTGATCTTTAATTAAGGCATAAAGATTTTCCTTTTGCTTAAATTTTTCATATACTATTTGGTTATCCTTCGATTGTGATAACCATTCCTGAAGAGTTTTCCTCTCCTCTAAATTGGCTTCCTGATTAAGCGCTTTTATAATAATATCAGGAATTCTCAGGTAATTTTCTTTTTTCATATGCTATATAGATACTAATTAAACAGTCGACATTAAAAAAGGGACCAGTCTTCAATTAAAAAATGTTAAATTTTTGTTAATTATTAAAATGGATAAAAAATGCAATAATGAGAAGACTTATATCTTTAAGGTTTTCTTTAAGAAATTTATAAGCGGAAGCTTTATGTGTTTTAACGGTATTAATTGAAATTTGTAATTGATCGGCAATTTCCTGATTTTTATGTCCTTCTAAATTCAAATAAAGCACTTCTTTTGCTCTTGGTGGTAATTTGTCTACCGTTTGCAATATTAACCGATTCGTTTCTTGTTCGATAAAATGTTGATAAAAGAAATCTTCGGTTTTTTCAACATGTAAAATTCTATCCTGATATCTTTTTTTGACTGCTTCGTGTTCAATCACATTCAGTGCCCTGTTTTTAGCAGCCTGATATAAGTATGCCTTTAAGGCGCATGAATTTGCAAAGAGGATCCTTTTTTCCCAAATTTTTATAAATACTTCTTGCGCGATATCTTCCGATTGCTCAGCATTTAAAATAAATTTTTGAATAAATAAACTGAGGCTTTTATAATAAGTATCAAAAATCAGCTTAAAAGCAATTTTATCTCCTTTACTTAATTTTAAAAGAATTTCAGATTCCATTATGTGCATTTAGGAAACAAATATAGAAAATTAGATTTAAACTAAAATTCGATAAGCTTATATGGATTCTTTCTTTGATTTAATTGCCCAATAAATTGGATACTTTTTCTTTCTTCCTTAATTGAAAACCCACTAGTCCCTTTTTTGATTCTTCCTGTTTAAGGATCATAAATATAAGATATTTTGATAAATTTTTAAAATGTTTCATTTACTAAATTCTTACAACAATGTTAAAAAAACTATTCATTTTTTTTATCGCAACAGGACTGACTATCAGTGCATTTACACAAGCCAAAGAAGACCCTGAAACGTTCAATCTAACCAAGGTAGGACAGGATGTTCCCGATTTTTCATTTACTACGATTGATGGTAAAACTTATCAAATGTCTGAATTAAAAGGGGAAACCGTCCTTCTTCTCTTTTTTGCTACCTGGTGTGCTCCCTGTCAGAAAGAAATGCCCCTAATTGAAGCCAATGTTTGGCAGAAATACAAGGATCGCAAATTTAAAGTTCTCGCTTTTGGACGGGATCACTCAATGGAAGAAATTAAAACTTTCAACGCGAAAAAAGGCTTCACTTACCCAATTGGTCCTGATCCTGGAAAAACAATTTATGGTAAATTTTTTACAAAATACATCCCTCGAAATGTAATTGTAAATAAAGAAGGAAAAATTATTTACCAGAAACAAGGTTATAATGAAGAGGATGCAAAGATAGTGGATGAAATAATCGATCGGGAAACAAAATAATAAAACAATTTCAATTTTTAAGACTTAGTTCATGATCAGGTTGTGAAACAACTTTTTCGTGTGCTAAGTTTTCTCAGATTAAGAGGTTCAGATTGAATTATTCTGCACTATATTCAATTTGAATGAATTTTGTAGTTTTTGAAGAAATCTTAAAGCGATTGTCAATTTGATGCCCGATGATCCAAACAATAGCATCTCCAGAGCATAGTAACCAACAATCCTCTTTCTCAAAAAGTGAGAATTTTTGATCAATAAAATAATCACTGATTTTCTTTTTAAAATTACTTCCCAATGGATAAAAATAATCTCCTTCTTTCCATTTTCGAATGCTTAATGGAAAAATCAATTTTCCCAGATCAAGACTAGCGATATGCTTTTCGGTTGAAAATTCAAAGGTGGAGTCCTTCGCAAAACTACTGAAATTCAAACAAATTGGCTTTTCTGTTTTTTTTGTACCATCGGATATTAAAAATGCTTTTTCTGTTTCCTTTTTCAAGGTTCTGATCAATAACTGAGTTCTATCTTTAAGCAAACGGTGTGTATCTGAAAAAAATTGACTCCCCGATTCATTGTTCAAACTTTTAATAATATCCTCTGTTGTTTGAAAGCTAAATCCAAATTCACGGATTAGTTCAAATAAATAGGTTGAAATCGGATGAAGGTTTTCAAGTTCACGAATCGAAATGGTGTATTCATCTTGATTCTTCAGCAACAATCTTTTTCTGGTTTGATTTATTTGCGCCGCATAAATTTCTTCTGCTTCACTGAAGCGTTTCATATTTGCATCAAAAATATCCAAATAGGCAGGGTCAATATCTTCCAAAACAGGTAACAAATGGTGCCTGATTTTATTACGCAGGTATTTATCAGAAGCATTGGATGAATCCTCACGATATGATAATTGAGATTTCTCTATAAAGAAAGCAATTTCTTTCCTTGTCGTAAAAAGCAATGGACGGATTAATTTGCCCTGTTCGGCTTTAATACCATGTAAACCAGAGATTCCTGTTCCGCGTAAAAGGTTAATAAAAAAAGTTTCAAGCTGATCATCCTGATGATGGCCTGTGGCAATTCTTTGATAATTATTTTCTTGTCTGATTTTCTCGAACCATTCGTAACGCAAATCACGGGCAGCCATTTGGGTTGAAATCCCTCGCTCCCCGGCAATTTGATTTGTGTTAAATTCGATGTAGAAGAAAGGAGCTTTATATTTCGCTGCCAGTTTTTTCACAAATTGCGCATCCCCATCCGATTCTTCTCCCCTTAGTTTAAAATTGCAATGCGCAATACCAAATTTTAATCCTACCTGATGAAATAGCTCACACATAGCTACAGAATCCATGCCGCCACTTACCGTAAGCAGGATTTTATCGCCTGTTGTAAACAGTTTATTTTTTATAATGAAGGCTTTAATTTTGTCGAGCATATTGCAAAATTAACAAATGGATGGTACTAAGAAACAGAAACAATATAAAATGGTAAATTTTATCGGTTTGCAATAAAAAAGCCATCGCATCTGCATGTAGTGGCTTTTAATTACTAACCTTATTTTAATCTATGAAACTAACGGAAATGTGAACAAGTGGTATTCGTTTTTATATTAA